>NZ_JBBPBC010000003.1:0-58654 GCF_038009325.1 Paenibacillus sp. FSL L8-0708 | reverse complement strand
ATCGATCCGGAGTCTTCAGCAACTCACTTAAGTGTCTGCAGGTTCCGGATGAGCATTGCCCTGGCTAAATGCTACCGCTCACCGCTGGATCCCCTGCAGCTGCTACTCACGCTCTCCTGGATGCGGTCCATCGCCCAGGACCTTGTTACCGCCGGCGCATCGATCCGGAGTCTTCAGCTGCTTACCTAATTGTCTGCAGGTTCCGGATCTGTGCATTGTTCCTGGCTAAGTGCCACCGCTCACCGCTGGATCCTCTGCAGCTGCTGCTCACGCTCTCCTGGATGCGGTCCAGCGCCCAGGACCAAATACCGCCGGCGCATCGATCCGGAGTCTTCAGCAACTCACTTAAGTGTCTGCAGGTTCCGGATGAGCATTGCCCTGGCTAAATGCTACCGCTCACCGCTGGATCCCCTGCAGCTGCTACTCACGCTCTCCTGGATGCGGTCCAGCGCCCAGGACCTTGTTACCGCCGGCGCATCGATCCGGAGTCTTCAGCTGCTTACCTAATTGTCTGCAGGTTCCGGATCTGTGCATTGTTCCTGGCTAAGTGCCACCGCTCACCGCTGGATCCTCTGCAGCTGCTGCTCACGCTCTCCTGGATGCTGCCAGCTACCGCCGGCGAATCGATTGGGAGTCTTCAGCAGCTTACTTAAATGTCTGCAGGTTCCGGATGAGCATTGCCCTGGCTAAATGCTACCGCTCACCGCTGGATCCCCTGCAGCTGCTACTCACGCTCTCCTGGATGCGGTCCAGCGCCCAGGACCAAATACCGCCGGCGCATCGATCCGGAGTTCAGCTGCTCACCTAACTATCTGCAGGTTTCGGATCTGTGCATTGCCCTGGCTAAGTGCTGCAGCTCATGCTCTCCTGGATGCGGTCCATCGCCCAGGACCTTGTTACCGCCGGCGCATCGATCCGGAGTCTTCAGCTGCTCACCTAACTATCTGCTGGTTCCGGATCTGTGCATTGCCCTGGCTAAGTGCTGCAGCTTATCGCTGGATCCCCTGCAGCTGCTACTCACGCTCTCCTGGATGCTGTTAGCACCCAGTAGCAACCTCTACACCAGGATCTATATAGACTAATAAGCCCTTTAAGATTCAGGAACTACTTTATAATAAACTGCTTCAATACTCCCCTTAATTGGACGGACGCTAACGCCAGTTCTTTTTAGGTCAGAAATAATTATTCTGGCCTTATCTTTGTTCTGGTACCCCTCTAATATTTCTTCAGGGGTAGTATATTGTTCAAAACGTTTTCCCGCATTGGTAATTCCGGTATAAACAGCTATCTTCATTTCAATCACTCCTTCTATTCTTCAGCAGCTTACCTTAGTGTCCGCTGGTTCCGGATCTGTGCTGCAGCTCATACTCCTGGATGCTGCTAGCGTCCAAGACCGGGTAGAGTTAGTTCTTATTTACGTAATATTTGCCGGCTCGACCTTGGAATATACCGTAACTAGATGGGGAAAGAGTCAATTTATAGTCATTACTATCGTTATCACCTGTAGTAAAGGAACCATCGCTCCAGGATCTTAATTGATCCACTTTTATTCCTAGAAAATCAGCTAACGCCGTTCGTTTATCATCATTGCAAAAATCCACTTGATCCATTATTGTTCATCCTCTCAGATATTTATAAGTAAAAAAAAAACTGATTAATAGATCAAATTGATCCATTAATCAGCCTTTTCCAAATCACTAACCCTAATAGAAATCCAGGTCTATTTAATTAAATTCCTGATGCAAGGGTGAAAGTAAACTGTGACCGGTATGTCCCTACTCGCAGCCCTGTTTTTGCTCCAACTTGATAATTACTTCCACTTCCAGTTGAAACCACCTCAACTTTATCTGGAACTCTCAACATATAGGACATTGGAATTTGATATTGTCCCATACCTTGGAACTCCTCTGCTTTTGCTAACACTACTGGTTCAGCATTAAATACATAAGTACCATTTAAGCTCAAATTAGTGTCTTGACCTGCCATTACTTTGGAATTTGAAACATCTACACTTAAAGAATTTGAAGGCATTTTAACTACCAGGTTATTCTCACCCAAGCTATTGTCGATTACTGGATCAGAAATGAAATCCGTTACCTTTAATGAGTAATTCCAGCCGGCTCCCGTCCCCCGTGAATCTTCAATAATTGAATTTGTCACACTATTAAGAACCTGATATTGATTTGTAGTACTAATGGTTACTGTGTCCAGCAGTAATCCATTAAATTGAGAGGAAAACCCTCCTGAAAGAACATTAAACGTTACATCTTCAGAACCGATTGGATTCCCCCAGCTTGGGTCCAGCGTTGGTGCTGGTGTTACTGTTGGCGTTGGTGTCGCTGTTGGCGTTGGTGTCACTGTTGGCGTTGGTGTCGCTGTTGGCGTTGGTGTCGCTGTTGGCGTTGGTGTCGCTGTTGGCGTTGGTGTCGCTGTTGGCGTTGGTGTTGGTGTTGCTACAGGAACAGAAGTCACGGTTTCGGTAGCTTCCCCCAATACAGCATCTGTAGTTTTATTCTTAATTGTCGCCTTTACTACGTGAGTCCCTTCGGAAATTTTTACAGGTGCAGTGTAAAGCGACTCCACCCCATCAATAGACACGTAGACTTTTGTTGTACTTGTGGGAGTAGACCCTATATCTATAGTTACAATATCATCGCTAATTAATATCTTTGGATATCCTGTTGGGATAACTATAGGAGTATTTGTAAAAGTTGTCGTGAGTATTGTACTGTAGGTCGATCCATCGCCTGCTCTGGCTTTAAATGTTATAGAACCCGACTGTGTAATTACAATAGGTGCAGTATATGGAGTCCATGTCGTTCCATTATCCAGTGAATATTCCTTAACTGAACTTGTACCATAATCCACTGTTAGTGTGTTTCTATTATAACTATCTAGAGTTTGTGAAGTTATGGTAGGCTGTTCAGGTGTAGTGGGAACATATCCCTCTGGTGCTACATTTGTCAATCCAGGTATCTTCGAACCTACACCCGTTGTAGGGCTAAGACTGTATACATTACCTGCTTTAGTTATACCTAATAAAACAGAGTCGCCGGTTCCAGCTCTTGGCTCAATAAAACCAGCAAATGCCTCTCCAGCTACACCAGTTGTCTTGAATGTAGAACCCTTCCAGTAAACTAGGTCATTACCTGCCCCTCTAGAGGGCACTAGTGCATAAAAAGCTCCCATTCCCATTGTTTTAAAAGTAGCGCCTTGTAGACCAGCGTAACCAATATCTGCGACATCAGTTAGCTCATCATTAGGACCGTAAACTCTCTTAGGTGAAGGATATGCGCTACCTGAAACCCCCGCATAACCGCTATTATTCTCACCATACACAAAAGTGGTGCCGTCTTCTTTTAGGATAAGATTTAAGCTTGTGAAGTTCGTAGATGTTGTTTTCTTAACTCCCGTAGTCATAAGCTCTTTAGAAGAGAAGTTAATTCCTCCTGTGGTGTCTGGATACCACTTAGCCATACTAGATTGACCCCATCTATAGAGATTTGATCCCTCTAATGAGGTATACAACTCAAAATACCCTACTTGAAGCGAAACATGCGTTTTCAGTACCCCATTAGGATCTTCATTGAAGGGTACTAACGCTTTAGTAGTAGAACTCGCCCTATCTTCTCCACCATCAGGGCTATAAAAACTAGTGTATGTGTATGTCTGACCGTTTATAATAAAATATCTTCTTGACTTATCGTAATGATTATATGAAAAATTATAACTACCATCTGTCTCTTTTTTGAGAGATCCATCCGAAGTTAGCATTACATTATTCACAAACTTTAAGTCAAATGACCCATTCGTAAAGGCAGGTATTCCAGTTTGGGGCATAGATACACCAAGATTTGCATTCAAGCCCAGGACATTATAACCAACAAAGAATACTTGTGTGTCTTTTACGAAGAAAACACCCATATCGGAATATACCAATATCTTTTTAACTCCAGTGAGATCAGTACTATCTAATCCATTCTTAACAAAACCAGGTGTAGTTCTATCTGCAACACTTCCTGTACCTAACTGACCTTTTATCCCTTCGCCCCATGCGTGTACTTTTCCATCAGTTGTCAGGGCGAAATAACTGGGAGCTACAACACCACTCATATTAAGCTTGTAAGAAACTAAAGATGTATACGTTAAAGAACTAATTTTTGTATTTGTACTACTGTTCCAAATGTAGCCGTCTCTATCCCTGTAATATCCAGGTACACGATCTAGAATATTAGCATCATAAGGATACTCCAATGTGTTATTGTGGAAATAAGCTTTTGACTCATCTGAAAATGTAACTCTAAAATACACATCATTATCCAGGGCATAGGTAGTAGTTACATCAACTACAGATTTGAAAGACGCCCCCTGTGCCTTAGGTGCCATTCCAGAAAAGGTTAATGCCGGAACTAATAACATCAGAACTAAGAAAAATATAAATCCACTTCTAGTCTTCTTATACGTAGTGTGAGTCCGTTGTTTCCTCATTTTTTTCCTCCAGTATTCGAATTTATATTCCTGCTGTTGCAGTGTAACTAAATGTTGAGGTATAGGTACCTTGTAGCAAACCTACCTGTTGTCCGTTACTACCCATAATCAGCTTAGGAACATTCAAGGTGTAATTAACTAAAAATTGATGAGTTCCCGCCCCTTCAGAGGGAATCACTGCTACAATACGACTGTCTGCTGAGGAGAGCACCTGTTGATTTGCTAACTCTCCCTTGGCTCCTTGGAAATCAATTGGTGTCCCGACAATAGCACTTTTGTACAAGGTTGAGAACGATACAGCTGATGCAGGAATGACAAATTCAACTGCCTTTCCACCTACCATTTTTGTCAGTTTAAAATCGGAAGCCCTGAGTACAACACCCCAACCAGCTGCAGTACCACGCGCATCTAGTACATACAAATTACTGTTAGCAGCTGAACTCTGGTTCTGCTTCAAATCAAGCGTTACATCCGTAAAGGTTGGTTTCGTTTGAGTTATTTGAAGCCCCGCACCAGTTACCACAACTTCTGATTCACCTGTATCTGCGGCATAAGCAGACATTGGAACTGCTAAGGCTACCAGCATTAAAATACTTAATAATACTTTTTTCATGATTCTCCTCCTCGAAAATTTATCTTTGTTAGAAATCAGCCTACACTGCGAACATCACCACCTCCTTTCAAGACAATAAAACAACAAAAAACGAACCCTAAAAATATAGAGTCCGTTCTTAATAATTCCTTCTTAGTTTTCTAATTGCTTATCTACGGGTTTAATAGCCTCCGGATCAGACTCTTTCTCTTCTTCCTTTTCCTTTTTCCGTTTCCAAAGCAGTAACAACAACCAAAAAAACAAAAAGAAAAAGATAACAATAATTATGATTACTAAAATAACTACCCAAAGATGAAGCTCTAACCAATCCCAAAATGTTTGAGTTACTTCTATTTTTCCGTTTTGTATTAAAGCCTCTTTAGATACGTTGGATTGCTCAGGACTAATAGAAAACGAAAAAGTACGACTTATTGTTTTTCCGGAAAAAGTCGCTTCATAATACGCCTCGTATGTGTCTGGTAACAAAAGAGTCTCATTCACGATATAAACCATATCTGCTGTTGTCCCACCATAGATTGACTCTGCAGCGTAATCCTGTTTATAGATTATTTGACCTTTACTATCATTTATACGAATTTTACCTTTAGGTTTTTCAAGTATAGTTCCTGAATTACTGAGCTCCACCGTCAGCCTGGAATATCCCGAACTAACATAATCATGTTTAAAACTATCAATGCTCATATTATGCTTCGCCTGATCTGCTTTGTATTCCAGAACCATCTGCACGCCACTTCGGTTAACCACATCAATGGCTAATGATGCTTGCTGCCCTTGAATGTTAGGATTTTGTTCTGCTGCCTTGATCAGCTCTTCAGCAGCAATAACGCCGACATACTGACCTGGAGTAATATCCGCTGGTACAGTCAATTTATAAGTAAAACTGCGTTCTTCTTTAGGCTTCAGAGTGAATTCATTCACTCCTTGCGGCTCCATCCATTTTCCCACGAGCTTAAGTTCCTGATCCTTTTCCGAAAAGCTCCTCCCCCCATTCTGAGCTGGTAGAGCATCTGCTGGATACATTTTAATCTTTACAGGATTGTCTTTTGCATTTCGAATGAAAAAAGTATATTCCCGAGTGTCACCAGGCTTGATCTGGTCTTTATAGTAACCTCGACCTTCTTCCACTTCTTTAGTTGGTGAAAGTACGAATGAGCTTTCTGCGTTTGCCATCCCCACCAAAAATACACACCAGATCATCAAAACGGATGAAATGATTTTGAAATAACCGGTCCTTATTTTCTTCATTTTTTCTTTCCTCTCTAACTGCTTAAATTCCTGAAACCAATGTGCAAGTCATTGTTGATGAATAACTTCCGGTTAACATGCCTATTCTTCCCTCAGGTATTGACATCCCCTGGGCGTTCTTAATATTAAGTAAAGCCGGTACGCTGATATTTAGATTAATAGCAGCCTTAAATGTACCTCTACCAGATCCCTCTGAAGCCTGAAGAACAGTCTGCGAGTCCGAGAAAAATCCAGAACCTAAGAATATCCCCTCTGGATTACCCTCAATAGCCTCTAAATCAGTAACCGTGAAAGCAACATAACTTGACGGGAAACTTGCGGTTACGTGACGATTATCCGAGTAAGATCTAGTCACAATAAAATCCTGCATTGATATATCGTATTGCCACCCACTTTCTGATGAATTCCCAATCTCCACGGTAAGAGTTTTCGAAAGTGTTACTCCAGACATATCAATACTGGGAGAATCTATTGAAGGAACAACCTTCAGTAATTGAGAAGAGTACACTTCAGTTATTACAGTATCTTTCTCAACTTTATAAACATCATCTAGGACACTCATCTCCACATTCATCTGTTCATCTGAACTCACATGATTTTCTTCTACATTATCGGCAAGCACCTCTGTTATTGAACCGATATTAAGAAATCCTCCAACAGTCAGAAAAAAGATAATAAATATGTATATCCAAGTTTTTTTCATTTCAACAACACCTTTCATCCAACATAATGTGTCAGATTTTCATTTCAATGAGACGTTTCACAGAGAGTGAAATGGGCATATCAAGATCTGTTTGAAAATATTGACTAGCCTCACGTAATGCCAATGAATAAGCTTCTTCAACATTCACATTGGAAGCACGGATATTTCTCACGGCAAGTTCAACGATTTTTGAATTAATAATACTATTCTCCATGTTCATTCTTCCTTTCAAAAATAGGTCAAGTTCTAAATCAATAAAGTAAAATAACGCTACAAAAAACCCCAAACGTCAAGAATGGAGCTAATGGGATTGACTTAACATTTACTCTATCTTTTAAGAGTCGGAAGATAAGATATAGCATCGCGGAGATGCTCATCCCCATTATCACAAAGAGTGTTTTTTCCAAACCAAGAACCAGTCCAATCAATGCAATTAGCTTAATATCGCCAGCACCAATCGCGTTTGAGTTAACAAAAAAAAGAATTGTGAGTATTAAAGCTGGTATGAGTCCGAAATAAAACTGGACATCAAACATTCTGATTACGAAGATCAATATAAGCAAAGGATGAATGATTTTGTTTGGAATTCTTCTTGTCCTGATATCCGTATAGCTAAATATCATACAGATTAAAATTAGAGCAATAAGCAGCAGTATAATATTCACCTCCAAATCAAAATAACAATAGCCATATCCGAGGATATGGCTACTGTTAACAGAATTAATTACTCTTCAAATTTTGAACATCATCATACATTGAACCCCATATTTCAACCTTCTTTTCAAAACATACTTTCAATCCAGTCATACCTGATTCAGATGAGTATACTTTTATTGTGTAGGATCCATTAGGTGAGTTAACAGCAGTAAAAAATTTCCTATCATTATATACCTTCCCTGAATCCGATTTTACGCTTTGTATTGGCAGCTCCCAAGTTGCTGTATTGTTATTACCCGATGTTTTTTCCATTTTAATAGTTTTAACCAGAGTACCTCTCGTATCATAAACCATCGCATACATTGCGTCCGGACCTTTAAAACTTCCACCTATCGGTTCTGCAGTATTATTCAACCCCGTTGGTACTTTTGTTTCCCAATCATTGCTATAGTCAGTATTCACCTTAACCTCAAAACCGTATCCTGCCCGAGTAATCCTATTAGGATCTTTAGAAGATTTACTTGCATAAGGTATGATTTCCCATGATCCTCTACTTTCCCGATCAGATTCTTTAGGTTTCTTGAGGTCCGTTGCAATCCCTTGCTTTGTAGTAACTGTTGAGGTTACTTTCAACTCTTCTTGATACGAGACACTTCTGTTTTCCCAAATGGGATCACTATAGTCAGTGTAACTATATGAACTATAGTACTCTTTCCCATTAATATCTTTCCAGGTGTAATAACTAGTCTTAGTGTGATATCCCGTTATAAGACTATATGTTACTTTCCAATTCCCTTCTAGCTTAGGTGAACAATTTCCGTCACTCGATCCAGAACGCCCGTTTATTGTACATCCAGTAGATGCAATATTGTTTGAACGGTCCTTATCTTCAACCTCATTTAGTGGATCTACATGAACTGTGATATTGTGTACTCCCTCACCACCAGACCAAGTAAACCCGCCGACAGTAGCCGTTTGATTAGCCAATAGATCTTTTCTTAGCTCATGAATTTGGTTTCCATTATCATAGAAACGAATACGCACATTAGATTTACCATTATCACCGATATTTTTAACTTTAGCAGAAATTATAGATGAATCTCCAACTACTAACGTTGAAGGGGCTGCCGTCACTGATTGGGCAACCAAGTCAGTTGATGGTTCAGCCACTTCGATTAACCACTCACCACTAATTTCATTGTTAAGATATGCTGCAGCTGGTGACTCCAGCGCACGATTCTGATGATTTGGATTGTTGATCGTTGCTTTCGCCTTAATATAATACTTACCAGGCTTTTTCCCAACATCGATTTTACCTAGAAAAAAGGATAATGTTGTACCATTGGTTATAGTTTGAGGTAGCGCCGTCTGGTTACTGTACATAGTGAACTCACCAGTCACCGCACCACCGATTTTCATTTCTGCAGTATTAGGGATTCCAGCTACGTTAACTGAATCAGAAGTGATAAAATCTTCTCCATCATAACGAACTTTAGCCCATAACTGACCACCTTCTGTAAGCGTTAATTCAGTTGGTTTATAGTCCATAGGTGTATTGTCAGCCAGTGTCAAACTCTTAATAGCGGTTCTGCCATAACCATCTTCTACAATAATATCAACGTCTTTCCCTAGAACTTTAAGAATCTTCTTAGCTTCGAAATTGAGAGTTTTACTTAAGGTATCTTCAGTAGTATTTATCAATTTCCCATCTGTTAATGAGACAACGTTACTTAGATCCGGAAAAGCTCCTTTAGGCGCTGCAACTACACGAATATTACGTTCACTATAACCTGAAGCAGTAAAACTTATTGTCAAATTATTACCCTGGACAACGTTCAATTCAGGCCAAGGTGAAACACTGTAATAAGCAGTTCTCTCAGTTTCAGATGTTTTTTCAGTTTTCACAAATTTTATTCCCAATCGCTGTACTATTCCCGATGTACGAATGAGAGGGTAATAGTTTTCCAATTTATAAAAAAAGGGATGCCCTTCTTTAAAAATCGCATCATCAGCACTTAACATGAAATTATCACGATAATACTTTAGTTGTTTAGTACTTACAGTTAGATTATTGGAATTAATTGCATCAAATAATGTACCAAAGCTTGATGCACTTTTATACACCAAACCAAACCCATTCTCTTTATCAAAATCCTCCCCTGGACTATTTTTCACATTGAAAACATCATAATTATTAATAATGCTTGATTTATTATTTGGAAAACTAAAAACACTTTTCCAGCCCGTTAACTTCCACACGTTCCCGTTAACATCTTTATCAATGGCTGGAATATAACCATTAAGCGCAGTCCCTTCATAGTCATAGTTCCAAAGAGGCACATATTTTTTCACCATTGGATCAGCTGACGCAGCGCTAGACACTGCACCGAACATAACAAAGAAACATGATATAATTAGCATTATTTTCCTTTTCAAACGTAACCCTCCTCTTTTCTCTTAGCAAAAAGACCCCTCATTTTAGAAGGGGTCTTTTTGCTAAGATTATGATTTTTATTCGACTCATAAAAGCAGATTACTTTAAAGATTGGGCTGCTTTAATTACTTCAGACAAAAGGCTCTCATTATCTCCATTTTTAACTACTGCATCTTTCTTATGTTCGGAAAAATCCCTTACAAGGTTTGAATCTTGAACATCAAAAATAACTGAAAAGTTTTCCCAAAATGCATTTGTAGGATCTACCATCGAGAAAGAAACAAATCCCTTTCCTTGTCCAACAGCAAAAGTATATTTATTCCCTGGTGTTAACAAACTACCACCGCCAGGATTATAATATGTTCCCTTCACATCTTTCGGAAGCGTAAAAGTAACCACGCCGTTTGTAAGGCTTATATTATCCACAAACAAAACTTTTCCAAGGTCTTTGTTTTCTTGATTCCAACCGAAATCCTTATTAGGCTGCTGTGATCCATTATCAACTGGTTTCTTTGTATCAGTTGTAATACTCACAATTCTTTGTTTCTGATCCCATCCGACTTGAGCTCCTAAAGCCTCTGACACAAATCGCAGTGGAACAAAGACACGGGATTGTTGTAAACGTGCCGGAACATCAAGTTTTTTTATAACAGTATCCACCACTACAGAAGTGCTGTTTACCTTCATTGTAATCTTTTTATCACCTTGTTGAACTGTAACTACTCTCTCTTTGCTATAGCCCACATTTGCGCCCAATGCTTCAGACACAAATCGAATAGGAATCATCACCCTATCACCTTCTGTATAGGGTTTTGCATCTGGAAATGTGACGTTTTTATTATTCACCTTTACCGTGACTCCCTGAACTTGGGCAGCAGAAACACCAGCAATACCAACAATATTAAAGAGCATGAGGAGAGAAATTATCAACTTCATACTTTTATTCGTTTTCATTTTGATCACCCTTCCCCTTATTTTCATACGGTACTACTTCATAAAGATCTTTCAATAATTTATTAATTGAAGTTGTTGCTTCATTAAATATTTGTTGACTTTGCTGCACCTTTTCTTTCCATTCAGTACCACCAAAATCATTCACTTTCGAACCTAAAAGCTTTATTGCTGTTCGTATCGCTTCTGAACTATCTACGTTGTTTATTTCACAGTAATTTTGTAGTATCTTAGCTGATTCATCATCCAGCCTCAATCCTGTTCGTTTGACCTTCGGATTCTCTGCTGGAGGTCGCCCTCTATTCCTTTTTTTCACTTGGTTTAAAGGCGTTTCTTTCTCCTTCATCGTATCACCTTATTTTATGTCATACCTAATTATAATTTTTGTCCGACATAAAGTAAAGATAATTTTCAGACTATTAAGATTTTATACCTACCGGAAGTAAGTACACCTTTCCACTCTCCTGGTATTCCATGATAGCAGCGGCTTGCTCAACGGTCACTTCAAGCACAACTACTACTGGAATAAGACTATTACCTGATGCTACATCAGGTGCTGTTCCTTCTGAATTCAGGCGCTTTAAGACCTTAATATTAGTTAACTTTGGATTTACAACTTTTTTGCTAAGGTTTGTAGCCTCATCCCTTACATAAGCGATAACATTGACATATACACCAGGTTTAGCGTCGTCCCCTGCAGATCGGACTAAATCAGTGGCTATCCCGATTTCAGTCATTCCCTCTTTAAGACCAATACTACTGCCAACTTCTGAATTCAAGGATGTCGTATTATAAGTTGTCCTAACCGGTTCGTTATTTCTAATACCATACTCCCCTGCATAAAGATCACCGAATTTGAGATCTTCAGCATCAAGAACCGCATCTGTTGGAATTTCACTCAGAACTATTTCGCGATATTGCAACTTGTCTTTTGTTATTTCGGTAAATGGTGCAATGTCCTGTTTGGCTACAACAACCCTTTGCGTTTCTACCTGTTGAGATATATTTCTATTTTGAACGGTGTAAACTCCGATTAATATTACAAGTCCAATAACGATAAATGAAAGAGCCCGTGTATATTTGTTCCAAAATCGCTTCAAAAGATTACGCCTCCTCGTTAATGTGTTTCTTTTTTTCTCTGTTATATATAAATACTCTCATACGCTATTCTTCGACTTAATGAAAGAGGATAACTTATTTCTTTTATTGAGTATGAAATCCTTGTTTTGAACTCAACCTGAATCCAAGGGATTCCATCTGAATCATAAGAGATCTTTAAATCTAACTGACTTCCGCTCATGTATGCATTCTCCATCAATGGATCAAGGTTCATATAGCGAATAAATTCACGCTTCACTGCACTCCTCAACATATCTTCATCAAGTGTTACCGTACCTTGTTGAGCATCCGTTACAATTCCTGACTCAATTATCCCTGCATCAATTGAATGCTCGAAACCCCGACCTGACTTAGCGTATAGATAGCCAACTGAATACGTGTCAAAGGAGAAAATGACAAAGAATGTCCCTATTAGAATAGCCCCCCATAATTTCATCCACATTTAGTTACCCTCCTTCTCTGATCAGCTTATGGGCAAGACCTGTAACCTTAACGTTAATGGGCAAGCTAAAGGATAATCCTAAAATTTTGGCAGCATAAATATCTACTGTCTTTGATACCTTTATCTCTAATACGTCCCCTCTCTGTACAGTCTGTGAAGTAGCTTGGAAAGTTATCTTCGAAGGATCCATACCAGCCCTTACCAATAAATCATTAAATTGTTGTCTAGTTTGTGCATTCGCGCCATTTTGCACCTTCATTACTTGCAAAACTTCATTAGCAGCACTGTTAATAATGCCCTTGGCCTCTGTGTACTGCCATATTGATAATCCGAACATGACAAAAAAAGTAACTATTAGAGAATAAAAAAGGATAGAGACATGACTGTCCCCATCCTCTCTTTTTATCAGATTCTTCATTTTTCTTCTCATAAAATCAGTTAATTTCATTGACTTTGTTAGAAATTTTATCGAAAATCAACGGAATCAGTTTATCTTTAAACAGTACAAAAACAAGAACAATCAATATAATAGTAACAAATGTAACTACAACCCAATTCACGCCATCGCCTTTATCTCCATTGATAAGGGACATACTTTTAGAATAAAGTTTAGCACCTACATTTTTAAAATTATTTTTAGCTTTTCCGATGATACTAGACATATAATATCTCCTCCATATTTTAATTTTTTTAAAGTGCAGCAAGACCTGCAAAAAGTTTAAATCCCATCAAACCCATAAAAATCATGTCATGAAAGATTAGAATCCCATAGAATAAATTCATTTTTTCGGGATTTCCTTTGGTGAGCTCTATCAGTGAAAGTCTACGTAAATCCCTTAAATCATTTTTTATTGAGTTTAAATCATCTTCCCCTTCGTGGAATCCTTTCTCCAAAATAACATTGACTACAGATACAAAATCGTACATTACTGGAAGATCAATATCTTCTGCAAAGATTTTCAGTGCGTCTTTCATTAACATCCTGTCGCTATTAGCAATTAAACGCTTGAGCATTTGCCCAAGAAGTTCGCTACCTTGATTACTGGCTGCTTCGAATATACCTTTTAAGGGCTTACCGACCTCTAGCGCGTTAATCATTTTGCTAATGAGATTTGGAAGATCCCTAATCAATAAATTCTGCCTTTTTTTGTGCTGTTTTGAAATATCATTAATATCGTTCCAAATTAAAAGCCCCACTGAAAGTGGGACTAGTGTATAAAGTATTGGCATATGCGTCACTACTGGTAACAACACCATTATTGGAACAAACAGTAATGATTTTAGTATCGTTTTGGAAATGAAATATGGGTAACTATCCTTTTTATTCAGAGTCAAATATTTTGCCCTTGTAACTTCTCCAAATATTTGATCTAACCATTTCCATTTTTCAAGCCGGTCCGAAAAAAGAACAAGAAAAGAATTTTGTTCCATTCGCTGGATTTCTTTCTCGTCCATATTTAGAAAAACAGCCATTTTTGTTATTTTTTTTTGCCTATCAAATCCAGGCAAGATAATAGACAGCACTGGCAGAGACATGATTAGTATCACAATTGAAAACAAAAATGAAAGATTCGTTTTTTTCACCTCCTTTAATTAATTTATAAATAATGTTCTTCGTAATTAATAAAAAAACGACCATCTTCCCCCAAAAGGGTAGTAAGTCGTTGATGATATTACAAGTTGTCTAAATCTAATCTTAAATACTTATCCCTGCCCAAATATGCGAAAAAAGTAGTCAACAATAAGGTTCCAACTAATATTTTGCCTGGTGTAGTCAATAAGCTTAATGATGAACCCATACTCTCCATATTTTTTTCAAGATAAGCGAATAAAAAAATTATTGCCCATCCTGCAGGAAAAATAACGAAAAACTTATTTCGTTTAGTCCTGTTCTCAACATCAATAGTTTGGAGCAAGGCGATGTCACTCTTAATATCATCATTTGACTCCTTAATACTTTTAATGGACTTCGTATGGAACCCATCAATATTCCCCATTATTATCTTTTCACATAGATCATCGAACTTCCGAAACTGAACTTTAGCACTCATTTGCTTTAGAGCAGTTCGTGGATCTACCCCAAGTAAAAGAGAATTATACAGATTTTCAAAAAGTGGTTTAGTGACACCAGACATTACTGGCAAAGACATTTCCAAAGATTTTTGAAGAGATTTGCAATCCCTCATCATGGATACTAAAAGTCTTACATTTGTAGGCAGATTAAAAAGCATAGCCTTTCTTCTAGAATATTTTAATTTTGAAAAGACTAATCGCGGCACAAAAAAACCGATAACTGTTCCGACTACTGCGAACATTAGGTTATCGGTTATAAACGCGATTGAAATTCCTACCACCATTGAAATTATCATAAGAATAATATAGTGCTTTAGCTGAAACTTTAAGCCTAGATCAGTGGCTTGATCCTTTACACTATCAAAACCAAAAGCATTTCGTAGCCGGTTACTCCTCACTTCACTTTTTTTCTTAGGTAATATGCTGGATATACCATAAGTTATAACAATAACTGCAAATGCAATAAGTGCAAAACTCATATACCCTCCACCTCACACCAGCGATGATATTCTTTTTCATCAGGTTCTTCTGATTGAATTTTTTCCAAAAAGCTTGTTGATTTAATCTTATTTTTAAACTCTAAAACCTGAGTTGTAGGGTTATACTTGAAAATTGTATTTAAAACAGGCTCCTCTGTTCCTTTGTAACTAATCAGTTCACTTATTTCCATCAAAACTCTCACACCAGTTTTCTTCGATCTTTTCTGAAATAATATAAGATCCAAGGAACCAGCAACTTGCGCTGCAGCTGCATTAGTATTCCCGTTAAGTTGCAATAACCGTACAGCTGCTTCTGCTGCGCTATTGGCATGAATGGTTGTCCAAATAACATGACCTGTATTCATGGCAATTAAAGCTTCAGAAGCCGCCTCTTCATCTCTTATTTCGCCAATAGCCAATACAGAAGGCTTTAACCGAAGAGTAGCCTTAACTAATTTTCCAATACCATAACTTTTGTCTTTATCCTCAATATTTTTAACTAACAAAGATGGTAAATTGGGATAATCTTTATATTGCAATTTGCTTGCATACATCAACTCCTCAGAGTCCTCAATTGAAATGATTCTAGTAATCTTTGGAACATATTGAGGGAACATAAGCAATTTAGCAGTTTTACCACTGTTTGTCCCACCAGCAACCAGAGTATTCGCCCCCATTTTTATGGCGAATTGAAGAAACTCGGTTCCTTCCAGGCTTATATTTCCATAGTTTATACATTCTTCGTCTGTGTATACGTTAGGAGGAAATTTTCTTATTGAAATAAGAGAGTGACCACCACTCACCCCTGAGTAATGTTTATTATCTGCAACAGCACAAATTCTAAAGCCTCGATAGTTAGCATCAATAATTGGTTCATTACTCGACAATGGCTTTCCTATCGGCATCAGCATTTTGTCAATGGTCTGTATTAAATGCTCCGTACCCTGAAATTTTATATGCTCCATATGGATATCTTTACCATTAATTTCTGCAATGACCTGATCAGGACCGTTGATTTCGATTGAACTAATGGTTGGATCATCTAAAATTTCCTGGATTACACCAAGCTCTGTAATTTCTTTTTGCACCATCTCAATAACATCAGTGATTGGCATCGTAAAAACAAAATCCGTGATACTTCTCACCATATCAGCAATCAAATATTTAATTTTTTGTCTTTTATCTTCGTTTGTCAGTGAACTCACATAATCATCTAAATGCCCCTCAGCGAGTTGTCCTCTTATTCTTTCAGTAATAGATGTTATGTTCTTCATTTCCAAGTCCGAAAGTTCTGTCTTTGCTTCTCTTAAATGATATTTAAGAGTTAAATGATCCATTGGATCAATCAGCCCAATATTTTCATTTCCTGTTTTGAGGCTATTTCGCGGACTCCATTGAATTACATTAGGCTCAATTTCCGAAATTTTTTTGGCTAGTTCGCTGTGTTTGGTATAAATTGCGATATTATTAGATTGCAAATGATTAGTGGCAGAAAATAAAATCAGCCTTTCTTTCTCTATACCAAACACTTCATTACTTTTTTTAGAAAAAGTATAATTATTCACGAATTCAATTTCACTCAAACTATAGAAAACAATGATATCTGCAACTTTCATTCCATACAAAGTTGCTGGATGAATCATTGTTCCTTGACTAACGAAAAAAATATAATCATACATACTGGAAAGTTTATTCTTTAAATAAAGCGGTAATTCGATCAATGAACTGTTGCTGTTAATTCTTCTAGTAACTGGATTTTCAGGGTTAGATCGTGGATTCATCAATATATAATCACTGCTATCATTCTTCGTGTAAATATATTCACTCATTTCAGCTGGTGCATTGCGGTCATAGTCCAAGAGTAACTGATCCATGGACTTTTCCTTATCAATCTTGACCGCTTCTTCACCTAGCGCATAAGCTATCCGTGGAATACCAAGACATGGAAATTCAACAATGATACTTTTTTTATTTTTTGGAAGTTGTCCAATTGTCTTTTGCAAATATCCGATAGTATCACCACCACCAGGATTTGCAATCATCAGTGTTCTACTATCCGTTTTAATTTCCGACATATCTTTCATTTTTCCTTTCTATAATCCTATTTTATATAGCTTACTTCAGTAGCCTTATATCATATCCTGTAACCAAACGATATCTTCAAATCCTGTAAACCCTCCAGCATCTAAAATCTCTTTGAGAGCATTTTGACCACCTATCGGATTATACGGACAATTAGGGCTATGACAAAAAGCCAGATACCCCAATTTAGGATGTTTAAATGCGTATCCGCGCGGCATAATATAACCGCCACTCACCTTAAATTTTTGTGTTCCCAACTTTACGATCTCCAAAGCATCATTAATTAATTTGGTATCCTCTAGCAATTTTATTTCCTCCTTCTCTCGCCTTTAACATCATTAAAACAAAAGGAACAGCACTATTAACTGTGCTGTTCCTTTTGTTTTAATATCGTCCACATTTCTTTAACTCTTTCTATTGATTGAATTCCACCTTCCCAAAAAATAGATGAATCTAATTTGAATAACTCTTCTTCAAATTCTTTTTCAGCTACTTCGTAATCACTATCGATCATAACTACTCGCTCTGGATTTATATTTTCATCTGAAACAACGGCACATGCCTCTTCAAGATTCATTCTCTGACTCAGCAGTTTCAGTTTTAGTAGCGCAATCATATCTTCATCCGTCAATTTTCTTCGTTTCTCTTTACGCCCGAATTGATACCCAGCATTCTCTAAACTGTAAACCCAGCGCCTCGCAGAGCTTTCAGCAAGTTCTAAAACTTCTGCCGCCTCTTTAAAAGACCAGATTCCCATGTTACCCCCCTCTTTAAACAAAAAAAGCGCCTACTATCGGCACCTTCACGCTTAATATGATTTTCGAAAGAAGTATCACTTCTTAACTCAATGTCCCTCGTGTAACTGCCTGGTGTCAAAAATTATCATGTTATAAGAATATCACGTATTTCAGCCTGTAACGTACCTAAAAAGTATGATACAAGTATGATTTGAAATATTTAGCTGTAGCAGCATCCAGGAGAGCGTGAGTAGCAGCTGTAGGAGATCCAGCGGTGAGCGGTGGCAATTAGCCAGGGCAATGCTCAGATCCGGTTCCTGTAGACACATAAGTGAGCTGCTGATCGATGCGCCGGCGGTAGCTGGTCCTGTGCGCTGGACCGCATCCAGGAGAGCGTGAGTAGCAGCTGCAGGAGATCCAGCGATGAGCGGTAGCAATTAGCCAGGAACAATGCTCAGATCCGGAACCTGCAGACACATAAGTGAGCTGCTGATCGATGCGCCGGCGATACCTGGTCCTGTGCGCTGGATCGCATCCAGGAGAGCGTGAGTAGCAGCTGCAGGGGATCCAGCGGTAAGCGGTAGCAATTAGCCAGGGCAATGCTCAGATCCGGTTCCTATAGACACATAAGTGAGCTGCTGATCGATGCGCCGGCGATACCTGGTCCTGTGCGCTGGATCGCATCCAGGAGAGCGTGAGTAGCAGCTGCAGGAGATCCAGCGGTGAGCGGTGGCAATTAGGCAGGCCAATGCCCGAATTTGATTCCTGCAGACACTAAGTGAGCTGTTACTGCAGGGATCTACCGGTGAGTTCTAGTTACTCAATCTCTTGTAAAGCAATGAGCACTAAAATAAGCACTGTAAAAATTAACTTTGGCTCAATTAGTAGATTTCGTAATTATCTATTTAATAAACCTTGCTTTACCTTGTAAAGTTTATAAGCCTCTTCATAACATGTAGAAAAATATCCAGTTGGATTGTTTATTTTCAAATGCATAGATACACCACCAGAAACCAAATCAAGATTACAAGATTTTTCGAAGTAGAGTTCACACGCTTTAATAACTATTTCTGGTAAGAGAATATCTTTATGATGGCTGCTTAACATTAGAAAGATAGATTCTATATAACTATCATTCATTGGTATATTATCTGCTACGTAGCAATATTTAGGCACATTAGTACAGAGCACTTCGTATATTCTATTTAAATTATCATCAATGTTATTCAATGGAAGATTCATAGAGGCGGCGATAGCCGACCCATTCAATCTATCATTCAATATTGAATCTGAAGTAGTCTTTGAAGTAATCTCTGGTATTGCTGTTCCAGCAGGGAGGTTCGGAGTTCGATTCTGGAAGTTCGAGTATCCAGATTGACCGTTCGAAATTCCTGTATGGTGATTCGAATCTCCAATTTGGACCTCCGAACTTCCATTTTGGAACTTGCTATCTCCAAAATGGTCTTCCGAACTTCCATTTTGGAACTTCGGGTATGTCATTTGAAAGTTTGTTATATTTAGCGTTCGTTGTAATGATTCGTATCCCTCTAAGTGATAACCTTTTATACTTAGATCAGTCATAATTTGTATTAAATCTACTCTGTATTGAAATGTTTTATCCCAAGAATAATTAGGATTTCTTCTCTCGTAGATCCATCCACCGTCAATCAAATTTTTTATTTTTCTTCTTATGGTTTGAATACTTGCCTTAAGCATTAATTCCTCAGACAATTCTTCTGCTTTTTTATAAAACCAACCATGATCACGTTTTAGATTTGGCTGCAGTCCATTGGTAGACATACGCTCAGTTTCTTCTTGAATTAACTTATCTGCATCTTTGACTCTTTCAGACCAATAAATAAATTGATTTAGTATTAATGCTGACACGTAATCGCCGGTTAAAGCTACCAGTTCCTCTTTAATAACGACCCGTTTTAGTTTCATTGGATTTTGCATAATTACCTCCTGATTATGTAAAATGTGACAGAAAGAGCTTCCTTTTTAAATTGCTATGAGATCGATTGTATATATGTTCTGGTAGTGGCAAAGGGACTGCAGTCGTTACTATTATGAATTTTTCATATAGTGCGAAATTATAAATAGCAAAGATCTTAAGCCAGCGCATTCATACGTAGTCCTATAAATCTACTTCTAACGCACACCGTGGAAAAAAGGATCCTTTTCATGGCTTAGATGAATTACCCCTCTAATAGATGGATTTTAATTGTTTATGAATACAGAAAAAGCCCACGATCTGCCTGTACAAAGACAAATCGAGGGCTTGTAAACACTTGAAAAATAGATGACACTATGGTAAATTAATATATATCAATACCATAAATAAGGTATTAAGAAATACCCCAGGTCATTGTTAAAGCACTGATTCACCGATGTCCAGATCGGTTGATTCGGCACCTAGTATCAGAGCTCCAACTCTTCTACTAGAAGCTTTTTCAATGGCTATTTCTTTGTCAAAAGAACAATTTAAGTTATCCACATTTTAGCACATAAGGTTATAAAAAAGAAGAGAAAAGTTGTTCACAGCCTTGCTCCAAACCTATATTTTGTCGGAATTTTGCTTATTTTTTCTAAACATGCACCATAAAAACGCAAGCCCTGATTCTACTAAAAATACCCAACCTAAAACTGGTGTTGTCAAAATTTCCATTCTACTCTCTCCCTTTGTATGTTATTCTGGAGAGGCGTGGTACCGGCAAAGTTTCACGCCTCTTACAAGTCGATTGCTCCTACGCATTCGGCTTTTTTGTTTTATTAATAAGATTGTGTACCTGATCTAATTGCTGTGACTTAGATACGACTACATAAGAATTTAACGCATAAAGGTTACTTAATTCATACATTTCAGATTGAAGTGCCTCAAATTGATCGTAAAGTGATTCAAGTGAAGCCTCGGCCATGTAATCACCTCCTTTTTTATTTTATTATACCATCAAAACATCTTTTGTAAATGGTTTTAGGTATAAAAAAATAAAAAAAAGCTTTGTATTTAATAAATCATACATACAAAGCTTTTTAAGGTTATATTTATGGCTCTGGATTGTACTGTCTTACATGCTCCAACTACTAGAATCTAGCTGCTCATACTCAGTTGTTTATCATAGTGACCTAGAAATCTCGACTTATTCTGTTTCAAAATTTTGATTACAATCACCACATAAAATGTTTAAGTCTTTTTTATATGATCTTACTGAAATCCCACATGATGGACAGGTCCATTTAATAGATTTTGAGCCTGACTCATAACCCATATTAGTACTGCTAGAACTGGCTATTTCATCCGTTTCCCCCCCCTCTGCTAAGGCTTTGAAATAACTATATCCATGACGTGCGATAACGAATATTTCTTTTCTAATCGGCATTTCTCCTATTTTTCGTTTTGCCTCATCTCCAAGTCTCGCATAAGTCCATCCATGTTTAGGATCTGGTTTATCCTCCTTGTATTCAAATCCTAGCTCTAAAACCTTTTGTTTAAAGCGTTTATTATGATATGTACCTTTACGACTGGTATCCTGTATACCTGCGTGAAGGTGGTAAAGATGTACCATTTCATGCAAAACAGTATCCATCGTTTCATAAAAGTCCTGATCCATAAACTCAGCTGATAGATTTAATTCATACATTTGCAATGTCCCATCTTGTGTGCCCCAAACGGGTACTACTGAACACCATCCCATAGAAAGCCTTTGATGCCCGTTTGATTGTATAGTTATAGCTGGTGTAGGTAATACCCCATCAAAATAAGTTTTATTAAACAATTCAAATACGTGATGAAGCTCTGTCGTTATATCACTTAATGTTAAAGATTTTATATCAAACATAGGCTCCTCCTTTTTTGAGGCATATGCCTCAAAAATATTATTTATAATAGCATATTGATCTATTACTATCAATTTTTCTTCTGCAGGTTCGGGATCTGAGCATTGTTCCTGGCTAATTGCTACCGCTCACCGCTGGATCTCCTGCAGCTGCTACTCACGCTCTCCTGGATGCGGTCCAGCGCCCAGGACCAGCTACCGCCGGCGCATCGATCAGCAGCTCACTTATGTGTCTACAGGAACCGGATCTGAGCATTGCCCTGGCTAATTGCCACCGCTCACCGCTGGATCTCCTGCAGCTGCTACTCACGCTCTCCTGGATGCGGTCCATCGCCCAGGACCAGCTACCGCCGGCGCATCGATCAGCAGCTCACTTATGTGTCTGCAGGTTCCGGATCTGAGCTTTGCCCTGCCTAATGTTACCGCTCACCGCTGGATCCCCTGCAGCTGCTACTCACGCTCTCCTGGATGCGGTCCATCGCCCAGGACCAGCTACCGCCGGCGCATCGATCAGCAGCTCACTTATGTGTCTGCAGGTTCCGGATCTGAGCTTTGCCCTGCCTAATGTTACCGCTTACAATAAGATCCCTTGCAGCTGCTACTCACGCTCTCCTGGATGCGGTCCATCGCACAGGACCAGGTATCGCCGGCGCATCGATCAGCAGCTCACTTATGTGTCTGCAGGTTCCGGATCTGAGCATTGCCCTGGCTAATTGCTACCGCTCACCGCTGGATCCCCTGCAGCTGCTACTCACGCTCTCCTGGATGCGGTCCATCGCCCAGGACCAGCTACGCCGGCGCATTGATTAGCAGCTCACTTATGTGTCTACAGGAACCGGATCTGAGCATTGCCCTGCCTAATTGCCACCGCTCACCGCTGGATCCCCTGCAGCTGCTACTCACGCTCTCCTGGATGCGGTCCATCGCCCAGGACCAGCTACCGCCGGCGCATCGATCAGCAGCTCACTTATGTGTCTGCAGGTTCCGGATCTGAGCATTGCCCTGGCTAATTGCTACCGCTCACCGCTGGATCCCCTGCAGCTGCTACTCACGCTCTCCTGGATGCGGTCCATCGCCCAGGACCAGCTACGCCGGCGCATTGATTAGCAGCTCACTTATGTGTCTGCAGGTTCCTGATTTTTGTTTTCTTACGCTCTTCCAAAAAAAACCTAATTAAGTGGCTTTTGAGGCCAAATAATTAGGTTTCCACTTGTTTAAAGTCGTGAGGGATCTATAGTTGAGTAAAAGTTATCTTTCTCTGAGTTTACGTCCTTTTTTGCTTCAATGCTAGTCACAGCAGAACTTGTATCTTGGTTCTTTTCATCACTAATTTCTGCGTCTACGCTTAACTCTGTAGAAGAATTTGAAATCGATAATTTATTTTTCAAATCATCCATAACAGCAATGATGTTTTGAAAATCTTTGGAATATGGCTCTAAAAACATTGTTTTTTGAATATCAATATCCGTAATATCTCTATATCCAAAGCGATCAATCATATGTCTAACCAACGTTGTGAGTGAAATTTGAATGTTTCCTTGTGCATTAACCCATTTATTTAGAGACTGAAAATCATTGAGTTTATTAATACGCCAGGACACAAGATCTCGTTTACTGACCTCTTTATTATCCTCGTTCACGACTTAACAACCTCCGAAGGAAAAAACACTCTATCATGAAGTATTGATAAACCTTCAAGATTCATATCTACCGCATACTCTGCAGGAATCCAAAGTACAAAGCAATGCACTTCCTCTGCGAAAGCGACTAGCTCGGAATAAAGTTCCGATTCAAATGTTATACTACCGCCTCCAAGCACCATAAAGTACTCAATGTCCCCACCTATTACTATGTAACGTTCTTTAATAATCTCTAAAATATTCTGCGCCTCTACATACTTAGCATCATCCATAAATGCTACAGCAGAATCATGTAAATTATCATCAGTATTTAACAACAAATCATCAAATCGCTGTCTATTAATTTGTAGGTGACCTCCGAGATCACTTGATAGCGCTTTAGCTGCCTCTTCTGCTGCATGACCCACCCCACGCTGTACACCGGTACAGTTATCTATAACAGGATTAGCACCATGAAGATGAATTAATTCCGTTGTTCCAGAACCTATGTCAGTTAATAAGCCTTTTTTCTGTGCAATTTCAACTTGAGTTAAGTTCGCAATATGTTCTCTGCCCTTTTTCCCTTTATACTCCTTTACTAATTTTTCCAGTATTCCAGGGACTTTATTTTCCTTGGGGGTCGGTGCTTCCCTTAATGCATATATTGCAGGTACGCCCTCTTGAGTTATTTTAACGGAAATATAGTTAATTGTAACAGTTACTAAAGAGGTTCCAATATATACAATCACTACATGCGAAGACTTTCCATCTCCGTTATTAGTAAATCTTTTTTCCATCATTGAAGCAGTTGCTGGTTTCCATTCAGAGGCAGGGATTGCTCCTGTCATTTTTGCTTCAATTGATAAGGTTACCGGCAATTTGGCATGTTCTTCGTAGTATTCAGCAATTGCTGCGGCTGCTGTCATTGAGAGATTCATAATCACTGGTATGTCATGCTTATGCTTTTCACCAATTCGTATATTCATATTTTCGGTTTTAGCAATATTTAGATTCGCACGTTTACCTACACTAAAAAATCCCGATCTCTTTAATGCAGGGCTTGTAATATTCACGGTTAATTCATCAAATAGATTAGCCATATGTTTTTCAAGATTACCTTCTGCAATAGCTGGTTGTTCAGTAAGCCGTTTTATCGTAGATGGCTGTACCAGTTTTTTACCATTATAATACATCTTGTTAGTAGAGTTTCCAAAATCATTTTTAATATTAGCAACCATTTCACAATCACCTCATTTTTAATTTTTAAATCCTTTCAATTCAAAATGAATTGTATTTGAATTTAATTTGAACACGAAAATGATTCTTCTTTACAAATATATACCAAATCTCAAAAGTAATCAAGTATTTTAAATTCATTTTCAATTCAATTTGAGTTTAATATTGAAATGTACATAATTAAAATCAGTGCTTATCCTAAATATTCTTCATTTATAATTCAATATGAATTCATTTATTCCTATTACTTTTATAAGTTTTTACCACTAATAGACTACAAAAAATATAGTCGGCACTTATTTTCATATTGCATAATTCCCCTCTAAAAAAAGGAACTTTATACCTACAAACAGAGTTAAATCACCTCTTATATTACTTTTAAAGATAACATTCGTCATAATTTATTATTATTTTTAGTAAGTTTTCCATTGCTATCATTGGTTTTATATGGCAATATAACTATTGAAGTTTCATCTAAGCCTATCTAAGTTCATCTATTAAGGTATTTATTAAGCCGGTTTTATCTTACAACATTAAATATGGAGGGAAATAATGGATCACACAAAACTAAAAGGCATCGGAGATTCAAGTTCTATCACAATCCCTAAAAACTATATTGATTACATCTCAGGTGAAACAAAAGCAGTTAATGAATATCACTTGTCTCTGATTAACGAAGCAATTGGAAATCGAAAATTAATACACCTTGTTATGACTGGTATATCACTAGTCGAGAATTTAAAAAGAGGGACTGATTTAATTTCTGTAACACACTGTATTAATCAGGAAAATTACAAAGCTCGGGTAGCAGGATATTTAGAATTAAAAAAAGATGATCAATTACAAATGAATGCTGGGACAATCGCCCATTTGCTAACATCAGTGTTAAATCGAAATTAATACTTAGGAGGTTTTTTTTATGATGAATTGCGGAAATTGTAGCCATTGGAACTGGTGTTCAAAAACAGATGGGAAAATCGAAGAAAGTGAGACAGTTTGCAGTTTCTCACCTTCTAGATTCACTGGAATAATAATAGAAGATCAGTCGGAAGCAGAGATTGACAAAAATTTAATTTCATTTGATGGATTAATCGGAATTATTCGGAGAATCGAAGGTAAAGGTTAAACTATTTTTTCTTTGACATAAGTTTCATAAGTGATAACAAATGTTCTTGATCAGTTGGAGTCAGCTGCCTAAATAAAGTCAGCATGTTAATCTCAGCTGCTGTAGGGGTCAAATCAGAAAAAAATATGTCCCAAAAATCAATACCCACGGCATCTGCCCAACGTTGCAAAGCTGATGTTGTTGGAGCACGCTTATTATTTTCCCAATCAGATAAAGTTCCAACTGATATTCCTGAACGCTCAAATATTTTTTGTTGTGTGAGATTTCTATTTTTACGAATTGCTCTTAATCGTTCACCTATGTATTGCAATAGAGATCCTCCTACAAAATAAGCTGAGAATACGAATTTTAGTTATTTGTAATACATATCTTCTCAAAAAAAGTAATAATGGAACACTGTTATATAGGTAACTTACTAATTTTAGTAATATTCATTGTCATAATTACTTATTTAAATAAGTTTGAGATATGTATTTTTGATATCCATATTAAATCTGTCTATCACGGAAGGAGAAATTAATGCGAAGCGTGCAGATTACCAAAACTAACATCAGTTCGTTACCACTTGACTGGATTTATATACGCTATCAAAGACTTCAAAAAAGTTGTTTAAAATCAGAAGGAGAAACTCACTCTGATGAATTAGATCTAATTAGAGAATACTTTGATTTGAATGGTTACGCTGCGATTTTTGGAATAACTAATAAATCAGATGCTGATCAAATGGAATTGGAAATTCCAACTGCATCACGATCTCAATATGTCCCTATTATAGAAAATCGTTTACGTGAGCATTATCGATTAACACAAAGAAAACATAATCTTGAACAGCAGCTGACCGACATTTTGGGTGCCTTTTATGTTCTTGATTTACCTAAAATGACTGCTACATATGGAAATATCAGTGGCGTTCAAACAAGGGGGGGAGTATCTTCTCCGATTGAAGATGCAGTAATGAGACCATTTTCTAGAGCTGAAAAAATCAAGGAAGAATTAATGAATGTTGAAGATCGTTTATATGATATGGCTCATGCTCTTAGTGAATTAACTGAGCCCCAGCTATCTTTGGTAAGTGCGAAATATTTAGTTAGACGCGAACCCAAAGATGATCAATTAATGAGTGTCTTAGGGTTTGGAAGACAAAAATATTATGAGATTAAAAAAACATCACTAATTAGAATTGCACAAGAACTATCAGTCATATAGTAATTTCCAGTTAAATGGAGGTAGAAAGATAATGTACTTTAACAAAGGAGCTTCTTACATAATCAATTATGGAACCTTCGAGAAACTTTCAAAATTCATCCTAAGCGAGAATGGGAATAATCATTTTGTTGATGAAAACGGAGAATTTATTATATCCGACAATTTTTTACTTAAGAAAAAAATCATTGTATCTTCAGCGTTAAAACATTAATTTCCATTGGGGTTCATTACAGAACCCACTCAAAAACACTATATGAGATATCAGATAAGAGATTTAGTCGATACCTCATATAGTGTTTTTTTTGCTGCGTAATAGAGTGTAGCTATTTGAACCATACACCCGATCTAAGAGAGTGTTGAGCTGCTGCTGCAGGGGATCCAGCGGTGAGCGGTAGCATTTAACCAGGGCAATGCTCAGATCCGGTTCCTGTAGACACATAAGTGAGCTGCTGATCGATGCGCCGGCGATACCTGGTCCTGTGCGCTGGATCGCATCCAGGAGAGCGTGAGTAGCAGCTGCAGGAGATCCAGCGGTGAGCGGTGGCAATTAGCCAGGAACAAAGCTCAGATCCGGAACCTGCAGACACATAAGTGAGCTGCTGATCGATGCGCCGGCGGTAGCTGGTCCTGGGCGCTGGATCGCATCCAGGAGAGCGTGAGTAGCAGCTGCAGGAGATCCAGCGGTGAGCGGTAGCATTTAACCAGGGCAATGCTCAGATCCGGTTCCTGTAGACACATAAGTGAGCTGCTGATCGATGCGCCGGCGATACCTGGTCCTGTGCGCTGGATCGCATCCAGGAGAGCGTGAGTAGCAGCTGCAGGAGATCCAGCGGTGAGCGGTGGCAATTAGCCAGGAACAAAGCTCAGATCCGGAACCTGCAGACACATAAGTGAGCTGCTGATCGATGCGCCGGCGGTAGCTGGTCCTGGGCGCTGGATCGCATCCAGGAGAGCGTGAGTAGCAGCTGCAGGAGATCCAGCGGTGAGCGGTAGCATTTAACCAGGGCAATGCTCAGATCCGGTTCCTGTAGACACATAAGTGAGCTGCTGATCGATGCGCCGGCGATACCTGGTCCTGTGCGCTGGATCGCATCCAGGAGAGCGTGAGTAGCAGCTGCAGGAGATCCAGCGGTGAGCGGTGGCAATTAGCCAGGAACAAAGCTCAGATCCGGAACCTGCAGACACATAAGTGAGCTGCTGATCGATGCGCCGGCGGTAGCTGGTCCTGGGCGCTGGATCGCATCCAGGAGAGCGTGAGTAGCAGCTGCAGGAGATCCAGCGGTGAGCGGTAGCAATTAGCCAGGCCAACGCTAAAATCCAGAATCTGCAGACAGTTAGGTGAGCAGCTGAAGACTCCGGATCGATACAATAATTTTAATTTATTATGTAATTAAACACTTGATTTTTAATGTCTTGATGGTATAATTAAATCAAGAAACAATTAGAAAAGGGGATACGAAATGGAATGCATTATCGAAATCACAAGAATTACTCAACAAATTGATAAAACAAACTTACCTCTCATACGTGTTTGCTCACCTATTGATGCAGTTGAGATCACAAACAAATACATAGTTGACGAAGATAGAGAGGTTCTTCTAATTATGGTTCTTGACACTAAAAACCAAATTATTGCTATCCATCGTTGTCATATGGGATCCTTAAGCGCATCAATCGCTCATCCAAGAGAAATATTCAAGGCTGCAATCTTAAATAATGCTGCAAGTATAATCATAGCTCACAACCACCCTAGCGGCATTGTAACCCCATCTGAAGAAGATATAAAGTTAACACAACGTATAGCAGAGTGCGGTGAAATAATGGGCATTGAACTTTTAGACCATTTAATAGTAGGGTGGCAAGAAGGCTATTATTCTTTTAAATCCTCTGGTTTATTATAAAGCTGTAAAAGCTATCGGCTTTATAGCCGGTGGCTTTTACTCTAAAATATTATTCGGATAAATTAAAAAATGGAGGTTGAATACAAATGAAGAATTTCACTGATTATTCACATAAAAACCAATACAGATTAATAAAAGCACAACTACCCGCAGGAAAACGAAATGATTGCAATCTACTTCCTGTAGTTTACCTGATGGCAGGAAATGAAGAATTTAGAAACAAGGTAACTCACTTTATAAATTGGAATGAAGGAGAAATTGACTGGAGTAATCTGTTAAATTCAAATGACGATATTGAAGAACTAACAATTTTGATTAAACTATCTGCAGAACTATATAGTCATAAGCAAATGATTTCAATTTATGATTTAATAAATAAGCTAGATAAAAATAATTTTTCTATGGTATTAATGTTGCTGCAAAATATTAAAGAAGGATTCCATTTTAATACCTATGAAATAGATAATCTGGATTCTTATATATAGAAAGGTTGTTTATAATTGATTAAAAAATATGGACTCGCGTTAGATAGTGTTCAATTGGATGAATTTAGAAATTTAGTTCCAGAAAAAATAAGACGAAAAAGCTTAGAATCATTCATATTGAATGACTATAAATTTTCTCCTTCAAATTCCAACTCCCTTGATGATGAAGATAATGAGATAGATAAAAAACGGGGAAGAGGCAGACCAGCAAAAAAAAACAGCGAGAATTCAATTGCCACGAATATGGCTCTAAGTATCGAAGCAATAACTATTATAGATGACTTAGTTACTAATCTTAAAAATAAAGGCGTTTCGGCAAACCGTTCATCTGTGATGAGAGATGTTATATCCAATTTCAACATTTTCTATAAAGACAAAAGGGACCTTTTCACTTCTCCATCAGAAAGGAAACCAAATACCTTTTATCTGGAAAAAGGTACTCATGAATTTTTAAAAAAATGGACTAAATCAAGAAATCTTAATTATGTAATCGAACAGTTTATTTTAAGCTCCGACTTCACACCATCCTCTATCACTGACGAGGATATAAGTTTTTTGAGAAAGACACCTGAACAAGTAGAACCAATACGAATTAGTATTAGTGAAACAGCCTATTCAGTAATTGATGATATTTTAAGTTTTCTTGATCCTGGGATAACAAGAACCTCAATAATGCGTTTAGTAGTTCAAAGGATAATCCAATTAGATCAAGGAGTAGCTTTACCTAAACTATTAGCTAAGAAGAAACTTGATGCCGCAATAATTAACTATGAAAATATTGTGGGTGTTGACAAAACCCAAGAACTAATTTCAGATTACTTAAACAAAAATTATGATACGGACTAATTCATAAAAGCTAATCATGAAGTCCACATGTAAAGTGTTCTAATGAGCCAGGGCAACACTCAGATCCGGTTCCTGCAGATATACAGGTTTGCAACTGAAGAAGATTCCGGATCGGTGCGCCGGTGGTGTTTGATCCTGGGCGCTTGCAGCATCCAGGAGAGTATGAGCTGCTGCTGTTATGGATTTACGTCCGATTTATGAAAATTCATACCAAAGCCTGGGATTTAAATCGGGCTTTTTTTTGCATCTCCTTACCTAACCTTTTAATTTTTTTATGCATAAATCCCCCACTAATATAACAACCAATAATCCGCACTACTCGGTATATTCTTAACCTTTTGTACCTCATCTGGATCTCGGTGGGATGGATTATCTCTTTCCCAACCTGATATAATGCATGCCCTTTCAGGCGGTGTATGTGGGTTCCACTCAATATAGTTTTCTTTCGCTAATTCTTCTAATCCGTTTCTGATATCGACGGGCATACGACCACTTAATCGCTCCAACTCAGGCAATGATGGCAGACATCCAAAATGTCGTGAGTAATGATTAATGATCAACAATAACTTGCGCGGAGTATCTTCTAACATGTTTAACACCTCTCCAAAATAAGAACATTTGTTTGTATTATATGTGAGCTCTAGATTGTATAGCAAGAGAAATAAACCGTACCTCGTCATAATCAATCAGGTAAATTCCGATTCCGCAACCAGGAGAGCGTGAGCTACTGCTGCAGGGGATCCAGCGGTAAGCTGCAGCATTTAGCCAGGGCAATGCTCAGATCCGGTTCCTGTAGACAATTAGGTAAGCTGCTGAAGACTCCGGATCGATTCGCCGGCGGTAGCTGGTCCTGGGCGCTGGACCGCATCCAGGAGAGCGTGAGTAGCAGCTGCAGGAGATCCAGCGGTGAGCGGTAGCATTTAGCCAGGGCAATGCTCATCCGGAACCTGAAGACACTTAAGTGAGCTGCTGAAGACTCCGGATCGATTCGCCGGTGGTATTTGGTCCTGGGCGCTGGACCGCATCCAGGAGAGCGTGAGTAGCAGCTGCAGGAGATCCAGCGGTGAGCGGTAGCATTTAGCCAGGGCAATGCTCATCCGGAACCTGCAGACATTTAGGTGAGCTGCTGAATACTCTGGATCGATTCGCCGGTGGTATTTGGTCCTGGGCGCTGGACCGCATCCAGGAGAGCGTGAGTAGCAGCTGCAGGAGATCCAGCGGTGAGCGGTAGCATTTAGCCAGGGCAATGCTCATCCGGAACCTGCAGACATTTAGGTGAGCTGCTGAATACTCTGGATCGATTCGCCGGTGGTATTTGGTCCTGGGCGCTGGACCGCATCCAGGAGAGCGTGAGTAGCAGCTGCAGGAGATCCAGCGGTGAGCGGTAGCATTTAGCCAGGGCAATGCTCATCCGGAACCTGAAGACACTTAAGTGAGCTGCTGAAGACTCCGGATCGATTCGCTGGCGGTAGCTAGCAGCATCCAGGAGAGCGTGAGCTGCTGCTGCAGGGGATCCAGCGGTAAGCTGCAGCATTTTAGCCAGGGCAATGCTCAGATCCGGAACCTGCAGACATTTAGGTGAGCTGCTGAATACTCTGGATCGATTCGCCGGCGGTATTTGGTCCTGGGCGCTGGACCGCATCCAGGAGAGCGTGAGTAGCAGCTGCAGGAGATCCAGCGGTGAGCGGTAGCATTTAGCCAGGGCAATGCTCATCCGGAACCTGCAGACATTTAGGTGAGCTGCTGAATACTCTGGATCGATTCGCCGGCGGTATTTGGTCCTGGGCGCTGGACCGCATCCAGGAGAGCGTGAGTAGCAGCTGCAGGAGATCCAGCGGTGAGCGGTAGCATTTAGCCAGGGCAATGCTCATCCGGAACCTGAAGACACTTAAGTGAGCTGCTGAAGACTCCGGATCGATTCGCTGGCGGTAGCTAGCAGCATCCAGGAGAGCGTGAGCTGCTGCTGCAGGGGATCCAGCGGTAAGCTGCAGCACTTAGCCAGGGCAATGCTCAGATCCGGAACCTGAAGACACTTAAGTGAGCTGCTGAAGACTCCGGATCGATTCGCTGGCGGTAGCTAGCAGCACCCAGGAGAGCGTGAGCTGCTGCTGCAGGGGATCCAGCGGTAAGCTGCAGCACTTAGCCAGGGCAATGCTCAGATCCGGAACCTGAAGACACTTAAGTGAGCTGCTGAAGACTCCGGATCGATTCGCCGGCGGTAGCTAGCAGCATCCAGGAGAGCGTGAGCTGCTGCTGTATTGGATCCATGTGTGGTCTTTAAAAAGGAATATGACTTTCTAAAAATAAAAAAAGAGGGTTTGTAATTAGTGGATATTTCGATTAGTTCCGGATATTAGTTCCCATAGATTATCTATAGTGATAATTTATAAAATCCCTTATTGGTAAAGGGTTCTCTATAGAATTCATTGGGAACTAATATGGGGAACTGATGCGGGGAACTAATACGGGAACTAATAATTTTTTATCAATTGATAGTATCTTTTAACTCTGCTGGATGATTTTCAAGATAATTTTGTACTTGTTCTTCATCCCATGCCAGAGTATATCCCATCCTTGGACTAGAAGGAGGAGACAAAAATCCCTCAGCAACTAACTCTTTCATATGCAGTAATATCGTTTCTTTCCGAATTTCAAATATAGAACTAAGATCAGTCGAACTTAATATCCCTGTTCTGCAAATATGATCTTTAATCCCTTCCCTTAATTTTTTTTCTTTGTATACTTCATCTTGCTGACCTGAAATCCATTGACGCATATTTTTGCTAGAATTATATTTTTCGATTAATCCTTGTTCCTGCATTTTAGTTAATATGTTTGCTGCACTCATATATCCTATCCTGAGTTTCTTTTGCAAAATCGCGACGTTAATTCCATTGTTCTCTCTAGCAATTGAAATAGCCTTTTCATATATTTCATCTGGATTATGCTGTCCTTCTGGATTATGCTGTCCTTCTGTATCGTCTGTTTTATCAATATTTTTAGATAGATCAATATCATTAGAGTTGTCCAAAAACTCCTCTTGAACTTTCGCTAATTCCACCAAATCCCCTAATATTTCATTATCTGATGTATCACCAAGATTAGGTTCTGTAAAAATAGATTCGTTACTAGTTACTGTCCTTCTCCAAAATTCCCCTAGTTGCTCAATGAACATAGTGGACTCATCATCATTTGTACTAATCGCTGCGCTTTGGAATCTCTGTGGACTTCCGCCATTAACAACACATACTCCGTCTCCATTACCAAGTAGTGACGGTCCACCAGTATCCATAACCGTTCTATAATCAACACCGCTTTGTAAACGGAAGGCGACTCTTGAGGGTAAATTAGCTTTAATAATACCTGTCACAACATCAACGCTAGGTCTTTGCGTACCCATAATTATATGTATCCCAGCAGCACGCCCCATCTGTAACCCCCGTTGTATTGGTTCCTCAACTTCTGCACCTAAAAGAAGTACTAAATCTGCATATTCATCTATTCCAATAATAATATAAGGCAGCCTTTCTTTTTTTGGATATTTTTTATGGTAATGCGATATATTTCTAACACCTAGCTGCGAAAACAAATCATATCTACGTTCCATTTCTACAATGGTTTGTTGTATTGCCGTTGCAGCACGCCGCATATCTGTAATCACAGGCGTTAGGAGATGTGGAAAACCTGAATACACCGAAAATTCAACTTTCTTAGGATCGATAAGAATTAATCTTAATCTCTTGGGACTTAATATTGTCAATAAAGAAGACAATATGACATTAAAAAAAACAGATTTACCGGAACCTGTAGTACCAGCAACTAGTAAGTGTGGTAGTTTTGCCAAGTCTACAAGTAATGCCTCTCCTTTCATTTTCCTACCATAAACTACAGGTAGTTCAGCATTTTCAGAATAACGTATTAAATCTTGTGCAACATCGCGTAAATATACAAATGCTCTGTCTTCATCTCTATGAGGTATTATGAAAGCAGCCGCACTTTGATAATCAGATGTTGTGACCTCAAAACTTTGATGTTGTCCTAAATGATTAGCTATATCATCTTTCTTCTTCATTAGCTGGGAAAGTTGGATTTTAGGCGGTAAGCGAAACGAAATTATTTGCAGAGCCGGTCCTGACTCTATACTTAAAATTTCTATATTCCCCTCAAAATTGAAACCTACCAATTCAAGCGCATTAGAAATCTTCTCACTCGCATATTCTCTGGTAAAGACTTTAGAATTGATGGGACGAGGATTTCGAGGTAACATGTCAAATTGCGGTGGAAAAACCTCACTAAAAGGGATTTCCCTCAAATCAGAGACAGAGGCTGCTATTTGCCCCTCAGCAGCCTCAATAAATATAGTATCATTTGTAGATTTACTGTTAGCTTGATCGCTACCCTGTGAATACTTCTCTTTGCTTTTAAGTACATAATTAAGTATTTGTTTTCTTTTCCTCCAACCTATCCTTGCAACATACGGTAGACCGACAAATAGAATCCAACTCTTTAATGTATAAGATAGGACTTTTTCACTTAACTCATGTAGTGAGGGAGAAAAATCAAATATATAAATCAGACCACATGCCCCAGCTGTTAGCGCTGCTATACGTGTGAAAAACTGTGCGAACGATTCTTTTTGATTAACATCTTTATTGTCCATTTGATTAATCACCTGCTTTCATGTGCTTAAAAAATCCTAACAATCCATTTGCAAGATCATTTGCATTTTCTTTTACAATAGGCCACCATTGGTCTGCCTGAACAACTACAAGATCATAAACATCACTAATGTTACGAACCAGCATTATTAGAAGAAATACACCTATTGCTTTCCACAATAAAGAAGGTACCTTAAATTTGTCTCCATATTTATAAAGTCCCCAAAAAACAATACCAATTATTAATACTAACGTCATACAATCATCCTCCTAATTCTGATAGCAACTTGTGAAATTTACGTACACCTATCCACCATCCTCTATGTTCAGCATAATATCCTCGGGGATTATCCATTGCAGACAGCCACTCGATAAAATCTCTTCCATTGGGTCTATCCTGGGACAATTTAATTATTGTTTGAGCTGCAATAGTTGCTGACTGTTCTGTAGTTAGAGTAGCTCCCTTTCCCTTGCACCAACAGCCAAACACATTCCAAGGATTTTTCACAATCTCTGAAGCATGATTATTACTCTCAGGGACGAATGATTGCTCCTGACCGGTAATTGCAAGGAGTAGATATGGATCGACATTCTTTAATTTGGCGGCACGATCAATCATGTTTAGAGTTTCTACGTACCCAAGTGCTGACTTACGCTTCTTTAGATAATCCAATAAAACGGGTATATTTAAAGGTTTATACGAATATTCACCTGGATCCAGCGATGTTCCAGGCGGTTGTACGTAATCAAGAGGGTTCACAGGTTTTCCCGACGATTCAATTTGAAAATGCAAATGTGGTCCCGTTGATCTCCCAACTATTCCCTTGCCTATTCTTGCTATTAGTTGTCCTTTGCTTACGACATCTCCAGTATTCACATACATCAATGCTTCCAAATGACCATATTTCGATACAAGATTATTACCATGATCGATATAAATCACTTGACCGTAGCCGCTAGCCGCACCAGCCAACGTTACAACCCCTGAAGCCATTGCATAAATTGGCTGTAACTCTGTTTTTTCTGCTCCATTAGCAATATCGATCCCTTTATGATACTCAATCCCTCCTAAATCACGGTTTCCAAACGATGAGGAGACACGCGAAATAGACGGCACAGGCCATATATAGGCTGTACCGTCCGTATCTAATTGATTCGGTGCATATAAAGCTGAGTCTGTTGTGGAAGAACTATAAGATAGAGAACCAGGAGTAGAGAATAAGAAAAACGGAAGCAAAACAAATCCGATCACTAGAATCACCAGAGCGATTAATATAATGAGCCCCCAAATATATGGTGCTAGAGATGAAGTAGTTAATAAGATAATCATTCGACGAGTTTTTTTGATCTTATTAATTGTTTCCTGAGTTTTAGCTATCGCATCTGACATAGGCTTATATTGCTTCTTTTAGACCGCGAGTTTTGTAAAGAACGTGCTCATCTTCCGGAACATGCATAAACAACTCGTCATATTTCTTGTGATACTCTAAGACATAGCAATTCGTATCTTCATTTTCTCTAATCCTATCCTGTACTTCTTCTGGTACATCAGAGTGCTGAGATAACATCCGTACAGCAGAATGTTCCATATAGAAATACACCTTAACATTAGTGTTTTCCCACATACCAACACCTTCAGCTGTATCAAGAATAATAGCTGGAGTATTAGCCCCTAGTATCATCATTCCATTCCACTTACGTATGGCTGTATACCAATCAAATACAGCTTGTTTTAATTCTCTATTTTTTAATTGCCTTTGTCCCTCATCAACTAGAACCGCGCTGAAATATGCCCCTTCGAATCGAAGTTTTTGGATATTAGAATTTACCACATCAAAAGCCATGGACATTTTTAATTGTGCTAACTTAGCTTTTTCATCCTTCTCGTTCCCTTCAGTTTCTCCACTTCCTACCTTATAGACTACTAAAGGAGCATTCTGAAATGTTAAAGGTTCTTCAGACTCGAATACTCCATCATAAATTCCAATAAAATAGATTTTGATTTTGTCATATAATGATTTAGCATCATCATTCGTTTTTGCATCTTCCTGTACATCTCTAAAAAACGCATGAATAGTTGGTCGCTCACCAGAATATGGTCCGTCCCAAGTTTCTGGTTTATTTTTCTCTATACCAGCATTTTGGAATACTCGCCTAACAGCCTCACCAGCCTCGAATAGTTCTGTTTTCGTTAAACCATCAGCTAGCATAGAACAAGTACGAATACCAGTATCAATTGCTCTTTGATATCTTGAACGATTATACCTTACGCATTCTTCATCGATTTCTGGTATAGAGGGCATAATTGCTAGTGGTTCAAAGTATCTGCCAACATCAGCAGTATGATCAATGTATACTCCCCCGACTTCGTCGCATAAATCCCTCCACTCGCCGTCAAGATCGAACACAAATACATGTACACCTTCTTCTAACAAAGAGACAACTAGTGCTTTCAAAAAATAACTTTTCCCCTGTCCCGTTTTCCCCAAAACCATCAAATTTTGAGCTCTAGGGTCATTAGGGTCACACAAGTTAATAAAACAAAAACCACCGTCCTCTGTGCGCCGACCAAAGTATAACCCTTGACCATCACTAAAAGATCCACTAGTAAATAGGTATGTTCTTGCTGCAACTGAATCAGTAATAACGCGCCCATAGTGATGCTTATTAAAGAATTCACCGGAGGGTGATTCTTTATCTGACACAGGACTGGTTTGAATTAAAGCTTCTAGTTGTTCACTAAAAAGATTATCAAGTCTTCCATCTAGGTCATCGATCCAATCTCTCATATTTGATTCAGCTGCGTCCAGTTGATAAGTTGTTTCCGCAGATATGGTAAGGAAAGTACTGACCTCAACCAGCTTACTTTTCCCCTGTTGTATCGATTCCTGCAGAGATACTAAGGCATCTCTTGCGTCTATCTCAGATTGACGACCTGGATCTGTAATGGTCATTTCTGAAACGCTTTTTTCAAGTCGTTTATATTTATTTTTCATTGCCCAATTCCATTTAACATCTGATTTGATGTAGCGAATTGTTTTACGAAGAGTTGCCCCTTCTTTGGTGACTAACTCATCTAATTGATCAAGGTACCCTGCTACTATCTCAAGAGGGTATGACTCAATCATTACGACTCTTACAAAATGACCAGTTTTTGAATCTTTACCTTCCATAGTTTTAACTAACTTAGTGTTTTTCTCATCACCAGAGTTCACTAGAGTATGTTTTTTTTCCTTTGACCACTTCTTAATCAAACGTCCGCTATATGTTAATAGCTGTTTATCAACCTTGCTTTTTAGAGAAACCTTTTTAAGTGATAGCTTCTTTTCCTTCTGTTCTATCATTCTTCTACACTCCTTTCACTATGCACAAAAAAAGGACGCGCTTGCGGATCAATAGCAAGCGGTCGCCCTTGGAATAACATTTGATTTGCATTTTGAAAAAAAGGAATCTTCTTATCAATTTCTTTTTTGAAATGTTCTTTAACTAGTGCTGACATTTTCAAATCCATGTCCACATCTACTTGATTTAACCAAACCTCTCCCTTCCAATTGCTGACCTCCGTTTCCCAACGCATCCAATGGTGATAATCGGTGTCAATTATAGCTATAGTGTCATATTGGTTAGTTAAGTAACTCCGCCCTGGATAATTCCATGGTAGATCTATAACTACTGCTCCAACCCTTAACCTGGAATTTATTAAATTCTGAACTTCTTCAATCTCAGGAAATTCAAGTGGTGTAAAAATACTTAATCCTGAAACTTGGCGAGAACTCCAAGACTTCCACTTGGCGTACTCTCCATCAATTTGTAGTGGGTTTATTAGAGTTAAAGTACCAAAATGAGGCGAGAGATCAATTAGCGAAACAGTTCGCTCGTTGTCACTATTAGCAACAGCGATATTCGCAGCCACAAATGATTTTCCTGATGAGGTAGGAGATGTAAAGATATTCACTCCTACCAATTCTTTTGTGATTTTTCCGTTTTCTACAACAATTTCTTCTTCCTCAATCTCAATTGTGGACTCTACCTTAGAGCTCTTTTTTGGAAACATATAGATCAGTTTTTTTAATTTTGGAAAATGTAAATCTTTCAAATCCAATAATTTATGCTTAATGAAATTAAGATATTTGATTATTCTAATCATTATGGTCAAATTAATTACCGGAACAACAATGTCTTCACTTTCTACAGAGTCCGCTTTAGATTCGTTATTTTCCCCCACAGCATTGTCCTCCATTGTTACTGCAGCCTCATTATTAACACTCAAAATTTCCGGATCCTCCCCATGTTCTGGCTGAAAAATAAAATCATCTTCATTTTTCCTGAGATCTATATCATTTGTTGGTATAACTGCATCTTCCCTTTGTCCTTCGATAGCCAATACAACGGATTCAATTAAAGATTTTTGAGAATTAGAAGGTTCATCGTTTGTTTCTTCCTCTTCTTCTTCCTCTTCCCATGTACCTTGTGAGGCTTTCCATTCTTCCCAAACCGTTCGATCCCAGTGACGACTTGTAAGCTCAGGAATTGAAAATCCAGATATTATTGTACACTCATGACCACTTTGTATAAGCCCGTTAAGTACCCTATCTTTCCTTTGACGCAATTCGGCAATCAATCTATGCCTTTTTAACTCTGCTTTAGACAAACCCTTAGGTTCATCCTCTCTTTGGCGAATCGTGAGGTCGAATTCACTGATAGACAAACGTATAGTGTATTCACTTCTTTTTGCAGAACCAGACTTCGCTAATTCTTCAAACAGCTGAAGCCTCTTTACTTTTCTCCGCTCAATACCTTCAGATACACTTCTTTTTTCCTTTTTCACATTCCATATCTCATGCCTGAAATCAGGAATTTGTTCTTCTGTAATATCACATTCAAACCCTTCCCTCACCAATGATCTTAGAAAAGTTTCAAATCCACCGATTCTTTGCTTTTTTTGAGAAAAGACAGCTGTTTCCCATGGCGGTGATTGGACGTTTAGCATAATGTGAATTGTTTTTCCACTTCTATAAAACCATCCATCTTCTGTAACCCCCAATAAAGAATCCATACTATCTCCAGATCCTTCTTTTGGGTGCTTGATATAATGTGTCAAACGTCTAAAACGATAGGACCATTTTAGGATCCTTGACATCAGAATGGTAACAAAAACTGTAATTAGCCATAACAGCTTTATGATAAAGGATATGGGTAATAGGAATACCGTGGTACCCATTAAAAATGTAACCCCAATGATCCAACCTATGTCACTCACTGAAAGTCCCATAAATTGAATGTCTTCTCGTATATCAGCAAACATACTAGCGCGGAGCAATTCGTTTTCTCGCTCTTGATAAGATTTTTCGGTCACCTTTACACCCCCAATTTAACTTTTATGCTTGTTTATCATTTCAGCTTGGAAGTTCTCAAAACTCCCCATGTCCATTCCCGGTATGGGTGCTTGACCATAACTTACAGGTTCTCCGTCAACAATCACTTTGATATTCCCTTCTCTTGTTCTCCAGTACGGTGTTCTTCCATCCCTAAACTCTTCTAATGCTGATTTGAATGCTTGCTCAAGATCTTTCTTTACGATTACATAGGTATCTTTTGAATTAATTTGCAAACCAGCAAGTAGATCTTTATTTTTGCTTTTTAATTTAATATGTTCTTCAAGTGCCGGCATAAAACGATTGCCTTTTGGTAAATCCAATCTAACTAGATCCACTGGTTTGGCTAGTAATTGCTTAAATACTCCTTCAGCTTCAGTTACATGTTCTTCCGGAATCCAAAGGGCACCATTATCCAAACGAATTTTAGAAACCCACGGCATTTTGTCTACTTGTTGATTCAGCTGCTTATATGCTTCTTTTGCAACATCTGCTGAAAGAGCAGCTTTTCGGTAAGTCGGTAACAGGTTTTTTACTTTTTTAAGCTCTGATTTTGATGCTTCCGAACCATCAACATGCGTTTTTAGAGTCTCGGTATCAATAAACAGACCATTTTTATAATATCCTCGCTGTACATCAGAGGTTGTAAATAACATTTCTCCATTGATTCTTTCCTTTATTTCCCCTGTATCCCCTTTAAGAGTAAGCTTACCTTCCCTTGCATTCCAATTAATTCGTTCACCATATTGGGGTTTGATTTCTTTAATCAATCTGGACATATCTGCTCTTTCACTGTTCTTTATATTTATAACTTCAGCGTGTTCAAACTTGTCTTTTTGCAGCGTTTTAGCAACTGTTTGATTACTTTCAATAATACGATCATCTTCAAGTTCCAAATGACCACTATCAACAGATACCATAGTCCCTGTTGAGACTAAAGCTTCCGGTTCAGTATATTTCACTCCTTGGATCGACTCTGATATTCCACCTGTTAATTTTGAAGCAACCCGATTTCTACGGGTACCTTTTTGTTGAGTCTGCATTCTTTTTCCCACTTCAGCAATACGACTGCTTTTTTGCTTCAAAGAAAGCGAACCTTTTTGTAAAGAATCTGCCCCTAATCGTTTACCGACACTGTTCATTGCTGTACTTGTTCTTTCCCCCATTTCCCCCAATTTTTCAATCGTGGCTCCCCCATTTAAAGTCATTGGTCGTTTAATAGCTCTGAAAAGTGGTCTTACCCAAAACACGAATATTAATATTACTGTGACCAAAATGCTTAAGATCATAAAGACTAAAGGCGATACTCCTATTTCGCTTGAAAATCCAGCCCCCTCACCATAATCTGTCTGAAGACGAACAAATATTCCATACTGGATAGCTGATATAAGCCCTACCAGTAAGGTGCGAATATATATATTTATGAATCCAATCAGTGTTTCAATTTTTCCGGAATATGCAGTGTATGAAATCCAAATTGCAACGAAAATAGCCATCATCATCAATACTAGAACCTTCAAAACAGATATAAAGAAAAGAGGTACTACTACTATGGTGACAAACATCAGCAATGTGAATATTCCACCCTCTGTTGCAACAACAATCTCACCTAAGGTTTTACTGGCATATATAGCGTCCGTAATTCCATCAGCCCCAAGAATTAGGGACTTTAAGATTTGATCACCTTTTAATCCTTCATATAAAATATCAGTTGTACCTATAATTCCAGAAAGAAACTTTTGTGTAATCCAATTCATTAAAACATTCAAGAAGTTTAAAACCGTTAAACTCAATAAGCATGCTACGAAGCTTACTATAAAAGCTTGAAGCATCTTCTTAAGATCCTTTTTCCCATGTATAACATTCCAGGCTAAAACTAGTGATCCAGCCAATATTGCAGCCAAACCTATAATTGAAAATATTGACCAACCAGAATAGACAAGTGATATCTCAGCTACTCGCGGTGAGAATAAATAACTCTTAGCAAAAGCACCATATAAAGGACTCATCATCTCATCAACCCATGAAACAATTAGACCTTCTATAGCATCGTGTATTAACTTTCCAGACATTAAATCCTTGAACGTTTGGTTCATTTGTTGAAAGTCTTCCATTAAGGCAGATACCCATTCAGGCATATACCATGGATTATCCTCTTTAATAGGTTCACTTACCCCAGGTCCAGGTGTTACAGATGGATTAGGAGTAACAACAGGTGTAGCTACCGGTGCATTCGGTGGATAATTGGGAACAGGCGCAACAGCAGCCGCGAGAACAACATTAGACGAAACAAAGTTTAAAGTTAAAACTATCACAAGCATATAAAGTATTGATTTTATTTTCATTTAACATTCCACCCCATAATCTGCAGAAAGTTAGTTAATTTTTCGAATACAAGGAGCAAAGTGCCTGACATAAAGAGAAAAATAATTAATAATGAAATGATCATCCTTTTCCAAAATCTAACATCATTTATGCTAGCCTTTGCTTTCCTTACATTAATCAAGAATATAATAATTTTTATAATCCAATAGACAAACGCAGCGGTACATATTATTGTAGCTGCTCCACCTACCAACAATAGAAACCAGTCTAATGCTGTAACATCAGATTGTTTAATAGTGTATATTTTTTTCATCTGATCAATATAATCCTTATCCAATTCACCACCGCCTACGATTCAAGATAAATAAAAGGCAGATCCCCTCTCGGGAATCTGCCTTTTTTAAAATTATTTAGCTGGAGTACTTATCTCGTTTGTACCTATATCCTGTTTGCTTGTCCAATCGTATACGTTTTCTAATACATTCAAGAAAGCGCCTGAAGTGAACAAGAACACTATTAGAAGTGTAATCGCAAGTTCTATCCAAAACTTCTTGTCACCCAAGCTTGCTTTAGCTCTTCTTACTTTAATTAAATACTTAACAACATCAACAATACACCATACTAGCAATGCAATTATAGCAAGAGTAAGGGGAATCATGATGATATAGAATAGAAAACCCAAACCATCTAATACTTTCCAGTTGAATTTCAACATACTTTTCATTTTTGTTACTGGGTTTTCATCATCCGCATATGCTACAACCGGTAAAAGAAACACAATTAAAAAGAGAAGTATTGAAAAAGCTTTACTTCTTTTCATAAAAAAAACCTCCCCATTATTCATTTTAAATAAATATTCTTGGTACCTTATGATATATTCTTAGCTTGTCCATAGTGGCAGCACCCCGCATATCTCCAACCATCTGGAGTTTTTATTAGAGTTAGATAAAGATAATGTCCCTCAACAATGCCTTGAGGCTCACCAATTTGGATTAGATCCCCTGTTAATATAGATGGAGATACATTGGTGAAATGATTTACCATCTCCTCATCCACTAAATCATTTACATTTAAATATTCTCTTAAATTACCTGTCCAATTTTTGTATGTTTTCAATTTTATCTCCTCCTTTATTGTAAAAAATTGAGTGTCTTAAAAAAGGTTACGTTAGGTAATGCCTGATTTGTAAGTATGATCACCCATACAATTAGACTAGAGCACCAGCAAATACGAGATATCCAGCGTTCAACTGTCCCGCCATTTGAAAAGAGATGTAGACCAATTTTAAGCTTTGGAATTATTAACGAGTGAATACCGTCACTGCCAAAACAATCTCCAACTAAATGCGCCCACCAACCGGTTAAAAAACCGATTGCCAAAATTTGAACGGTGTCAGATTGTTGGAATGAAAATGAAATAATACCTAGACTCATCACAATTGCATACTCTGGTGTATGAATTATCCCTCTATGTTTGACTACAGGTAACATCAGAAATCCCAATCCAGCAAAGGCAGTTATCCAATGCAAACCATACAAACTATACATAGCTAACAGAGTTATACCGACTCCACTTAAAACAATATTTCTCATATTGGCCAACATAAAAAATATCAAACTTCCCACAAGACATATCAGCGCATTTTTAGCAGCTGGTAGAACGCTTAAACGCCAGTCCCCTTCATATAATTTCAACGCCAGAAGGATTACCCCAACAACAAGCATTAATACTGAAACAAGTCTAAAGAACCGCCTTTTTTGTACAGAAAATTGAATATGTTGACTTGCGGTACTTGTTTTGTGATCTAAATCTGGTGCAAGTCCTCCTGTAATTGCAGCACCAACACTTAGTATAAGAAGAGGTCCAATATATTCGTGTGATGGGTTCCAGAGTTTGCTATGCAACGCTGTATAGAAGCTTAATGATCCTGCTATCGCAGCGAGAGCAACATGCCCTTTTTTATTCATATTTATCACCTCCCCCCATGTTTATTAGAGACGAAAAAAACGATCTCCCGATATTTGGAGATCGCTTTGACTATCAATTATTATCTTTGGATCATCCGGTCTCCCTAAATAGTATCCTTGTGCAAACCGCACGCCAATTTTCATTAGTTTCAATAATTGATTTTTTGTTTCAACTCCTTCTGCCACAAGCTCAATACCCAATTCAGAACACATATCAAGAATGTATTTAACAATAATTTCTATTCGGGGATTTGTATCCACTTGTTCGATTAATGTTAGATCCAATTTTAACCATGTGGGCTTGAACCAATCTAAAATTAGTCGATTAATATTTGAAAAACCAACCCCGAAATCATCTATAGCAAATCTAAATCCACGATTAGCAAGATCCATTAATGAATCGCGTACCGGATTAGTGATTTCCGTTACCTCAGATACCTCAATAATTACTTTATTGGGATCTATGTCAGCTAATATAATCCCACCATGTTCAAAAGTTTCAGAACGAATATTAATAAATAATTTCTGATCTGGCTTCAATAATGGAATTCCTTTATTGATAGACTCACAGATTGCCCATTTATCAAACTCCACTCTATTACCAGCATAATAATCAAATATTTCAGATGCTGTTTCTCCAGAAACACCACACACTGTAGATTCAAAACCTATATTTCGATCTATGATAATATCTCTAATTGGTTGAAAAAGAACCTTCTTTAACATATCCTCCCTCCTTAAATCACATATTAAAAAAGCCGAACTTCTTCTTGTATTTTTTTCCGGATATAACCGAACCCAATATACCCTCTAACACCTGATCACTATCTAGTTGTGTTTTATATACATCAGAATGCGGTGGAATTGAGAACACCAGCCGATCTTTCAAACAATCAGCCGTCTCTTCTCTACTACTTTCACTTGCAAGAGGCAATACAATTTTCCATCGATCTTGGCGTGTGGTTGAATGCCTTTGACAAAATTGCAGCAGTTCAACCATTCGCCATTCGGCACCAGAGGCACAAAGAATTGGAACCTTTGCTTGATTAAATAGTTTGAATGTGGCATCTGAATTTAGGCTACCTAAATCCATAACAAAAAAACGAAAGTTTTCAGTAGCAGCCTCCGCTAATTCTGAGGGTATCCCTGAGAAATAGGTTACATCATTAATTTCGAAACGCGATTTATTATTCACCTCACCCCGTTGAATATATTCTAAATACCTAAAACATGGTCTTGTTCCTCCTTCCCACAAAGCCACCTTTGTTTTAAAATTCTTCGCTAGAAAATTTGCTACAAGCAAAGCAGTATGTGTTGATCCAGCACCTTCATAGATTCCTCCCACAGCAATAACAATTGTCTCCTCACTGACATCATTCATTACAAATCGATTGTTAGGAATAGGAATTAACACTTCTTCTTTCGCAATGCCCATAATTGGCGAAACCTGAAGCTCAGATAATTTATCCTGCCAATCCAGCATAGTCCATACAGACGTTGCACCTTGAGAACTCCAATATCTCGTTTTATGTGCGGAATCTTCTGTACAAACCACAATTATTGGACAAAAAGCATCTTCAGCTGAAATTAAAGAGACTGCTTCGCTTGCCATAGACTCTTCAACTAGTAAATAATCAGGGCTTAATACTACTGTCAGTTCCTTTAACTCGTCCAAAGATTCACATTTGCGAATTTTTAGACTCGGAGAGTTTAATCTAGTAGGGTTTAAACCATACAACAAAACATTCAATTTCAGAGCACCTCCTAAATAAAATAAATACAAAAAGGGTCACCTAATTTGCTAGGTGACCCCTCTATCCATCTCTAATAGCTTAACACAGTTTTTATATTTCAACGTACTCAAAAAGTATGATAGAAGTATGATCTACAAATTTTATCTCTAATTGTTGTTCAGTTAGCTCCCTGTGCCTTGAATGGCTGAGTATTAGTGGGTTTCATTGGTGTCACACTACTCCTTATTGCCTGATAGGGTTTCAGGGATTACTATATCCGTTAAGTAATGCTCAATGCCTCTTGCTGTAGCCTCGACTTGACCAGGCGTTGTTTCATAATTTTCAGTGATATACTCCACTAAAAAGCGATAAAGTTTACTGTTTGACATGTTTACTTCCTCCTTAGTTACTGTAAATGTAATAGTTCAAACGAACCAATCGATGGCGCATTGATCCAAAGATCATTAATCGGTTACACGCAAGTTATTTAACAAAATAACCTAGCTGCTTAAGCAACCAGGCTGTAAAAATTTCGTTTGATTTATGCTAGATTTTTCCTTTCACTTCCGGATTTATTATTCGTTTTAAAAAGATCTATTTCTAGACCTTTTCTATTTTTACTTAACTGCACTCCTTCTTTGAGTCCTAACTCATAACATATATCTATCACTTCCCTGGTATGACTCAAAAATATATCTTCTAAGTTAAGTATGATTTCTGAAGGAACTGATGTTAACGATTGTATACTATCCATAAATTCCTTATATCGATATCCACCTTCGTTCTCCAGGATGCCATCAAATATTTTCGCAGTTCTCATTTCTATGACTTGCTGTATTATTTCCACTATTGCATTTCCCCTTCACATGATCACTTGTACCTAGTTAATTTAGCATAGAAACTTTGTGTAATATGTCGAATAATGAACGCCTATTTTGCAAATCAATACTAGTATCGATTTATCTTGTAATCTAAGCTCGACTTGTGGTAAAATTCATGATTTTTCCAAACAAAAAAAGCCACAGCATTTAGTGAGGCTTTTTGATCAAGTGATATACAATATCTTTTTTGTATTTTGCCATGTCAGTAGTTGACCCATCTAGGAAGTGCAAGATCAAAGCGAATTTATTTTCTTCTACATAATCCACAAAGTTCAGATTAACTAACTTACCAGTATCTAACATTAAGTAATCATTAAAGACAGCTCTGCATGCCTCTAGAGTTAACATCTCGCTGAAATTTCCGAACATTGTGTGAAACAGGGGAACATGATAGTTTTTTTTAGGTTCCCACACATCGATAAATTTAATGTGTTTTTTGTCGAAATATGTAACTTCCCCTGTTTCTTTCCCCTTCTCAACTTTTGTGCCTATCAAGAATTCATCTTTCGCTTGCAATAATCTACTATTGTTTTTCGAACAATCCTTTAAATTTTTCACAAGATTTCTCTTGTATTTTGCCATATTAGTAGTCGAACCGTCCACAAAATGGAGAGTGAGTGCAAATCTACTCTCAGTCACATCTATCACAGAATCCATATTAACCAACTTACCTGTATCTGCTTGCAGATATTTCGGAAAAGCTACTTTACATGCTTCCAATGTGGTTAATACCCCATACATTTCAGAGCCACTATGGAATCTAGGAACATGATAATTTTTTTTAGGCGACCATATATCAATATAATTTACACTCTTTCTCTCTACAAAAACTACGTTACCCGTTTCTTTTTCATTAGCAATTCCTATACCTAATATTAATTCATTATCCATTTTGACTCATTCTACTTTTTATCAGAAATCCCAATTAATAATTTCTTTAGATCTTCAGGCATCGGTTGATTTCCCAAAAAAGTTTTTTCTTTAGGTCCATTTTTAATTGCACTTTTTTCCAACATTACAGATATCTTTTTCATCAACATTTCCCCCATAATTTTCTAGCACCTCCTTTCCACGGCAGGATTAATATTGCTTGTAAGAAAAAAACCAATGAAACTGCAGATAATTGAATATAGAAAGCTATTATAACTAACGCTATAGATATTATTTTTGCTTTCCTCATCCATCCCTCAGGATGGATGTTACCAGTAAATACATTAGGTGCATAAAATAAATATATTATTAATGAAATACTTAATAAGAAATCAGTACCAAACGCACTCAGCCTAACCATAGGCACAAAAATAAAAATAGCTACAGAGCTTATAATACAAGACAAATAGCTTTTCATGTGAAGTCCACCTGAGTACTTTCTTATACAAACAAATGAAATCATTGCTACTGTCGAAAAAATTAAAGTACCATTTATGTAACTCAATAAGAGAGTCAATAAAATAATTATGTAATTATTCAATTTACGACCTATTTCATAAGCCATAATATCAATACTAACAGTCACAGATTCAAATTGTTTTATCTTAGAAGCTATTAAAAGTGCCAATCTTTCAATCATCCTTGCTGATCTCTTTTCTGTGAAAAGTAATAAGATATGCTATAGACTATCAGAAATGATGGAATAAGAAAAAAAGCATAGAAGTTAAAAGTTATAACCAAAGCTAATGATACGCCTACTAGAGTTGATAAAGTGGTTAATAATAGAGCCTTGTTTTCCCCACTAAAATAATCCTCTTTAATGCTGAACTGATGCGGAGGTCTAATAATAAAAGAAAATCCCCATCCAAATAAATGAAATAAAAACGCCGCCAAATATGAGACGATAATAGATAGTATTTGAATTAACTGTATCTGGAGATCACGGGTTTGAAAGACTACATTATACTCTAAAGTTCCTGCGAAAATAAATCCATATAATATAAAGAGTTGAACTATAATATATGCATTTAGACTGGCACTGGTTATTAATGAACTATAAAACAGCTTTATTTTTAGACGATATCTAAAAAATAGAATGAAGAATATCACTTGTATAGGTAGATCTAATGTTGGTATACCTATGACTATTCTCATTAAATAAGAGAACAACGATACTCCTAAAGACATTAACGCTATGTCTTTTATGTATTCTCGAAATGGAAGTCTGTAAAGTTTAAGGGCTAAAATAATTACTGCAGATGCATCAAATACTCCTAATAATAAATAAATCATTGTGCTCAACTGATAAATCACTTCTCTCTATTTTTATGATTAACAAAACAATTATATAGGTCATTTGCACCATTTTGAACTATCATTTTTCACATATATCTCGGAAAAAAATTATAATTTGTAAGATTTACAAGTAACAGGTTCCGGAGTCTTCAGCTGCTTACCTAACTATCTGCAGGTTCCGGATCTGTGCATTGTTCCTGGCTAAGTGCCACAGCTTACCGCTGGATCCCCTGCAGCTGCAGCTCACGCTCTCCTGGATGCTGCTAGCCCAGGACCTTGTTACTGCTGGCATCGATCCGGAGTCTTCAGCTGCTCACCTAACTGTCTGCAGGTTCCAGATCTGTGCATTGCCCTGGCTAAGTGCCACCGCTCACCGCTGGATCCTCTGCAGCTCACGCTCTCCTGGATGCTGCTAGCCCAGGACCTTGTTACTGCCGGCATCGATCCGGAGTCTTCAGCTGCTCACCTAACTATCTGCAGGTTCCGGATCTGTGCATTGCCCTGGCTAAATGCTGCAGCTAATCGCTGGATCCCCTGCAGCTGCTACTCACGCTCTCCTGGATGCAGTCCAGCGCCCAGGATCACACTGAGTTACCTGAAGTTACGCAGATTCACATGAAATCTGCTTAAATAGCCTGATAGATTTGCATAAATTATTTCCATCACAACAAAAAAACCGCAAGCATTAAGCAGCGGCATTATTGCTATATTTATTTTATTTCATTGAACTTTTTACCATCCCAAATATATTTTTTCTTGGGAACATTAATCTTAGGAGCAACCTGTCTCCTTGCTCTAATTAAAAAGAATATTTCAGTTACTCCCAACGCAAACCCCACGCCAAAAACAATGTTTAACCATGTATCCATTCTGATACACTCTCCCGATTCAATATTACACTCCTTTATTCATTCTATAGTTCGGTGTCGTACTGCGTATCACCATTTAACTTCGATACCTTTAGTTACCCACATCTCAGATTCCAAGTCTTCCTTGACAGAACCCCTCGACGTTTCACCGTTATATGAATCTCTCATTACCTTAATCGCCTTGCGGTACGTATTGCATTCTTTATACAAAGGGCAATCTGATAATTTTATATATTTACCTGTTGCCCACTCATCATAAAGGCGTTTCAAAGCAATCTCATAAAAGGCGCTTAGACTATCAATTGCATGATCCATTCGTTTTCGCTCCTTTGGTATATGCATCATATTGTTCGGCCTCATCGGTTTGTGCAACATCCGTTTTAAAAACCATCATTCCATTTAAGGATAAGCCTAAAAAATCATTCGTTGTGTAAAACTGACCATCTTCAGCAATAAAGCCATTATGTACTTTACATATTTTCTTACCGAATTCTTCCCAGGCTTCCTTTGCTCCATGCTCATCGAAATCACTGCCCCATTCCCGTCTAGCCTTTGCAGATAGTTCTTCCCATTGCAAATATAAATGTTCAGCTCCATTTCCTATATCGCAAATTCTCTGCCACCCAGGATTAGCATGACACCATTCACTTGCAAGTTCTGCTGCTTTATAACCCATAGATATAATCCCCTTTGCTATATATTTCGTACTAAGCTCCATATATATTAAACGCTACGATAGCTGCTCTATAAGAATAGAAAAACTAGATCCTCCACAAAAAATGCCCCCACTATGTCACATTAATTGATTGTGTACCCTTTTGAAAGAGATCTACCAGGCTAGGCAAAAGAAAATAAAAAAGTTGCTAATGAACTCAGGCTGGCAAGTGTTTTCGCTGGAATTAAGCTTTTCCTTGTTCTTCATATACCTTATGAGCCGACCGGATCCATTTAAGTCTTTCCGGACCCTTTAAACCATAGGTTGTAAGGCAGAAATCAACGGCAGCTGCCAGCATTTCACCATTACTCAAAGAACCTTGCTGTTCTTTCCAAATTTTCAACCAATATTCATAAGAACCAACACTCATTTGATACACTTCCCTTATTCACTTTTATACTTCGCTATATGTGTCAAACATTCAGTGTCTTCGTACTGTTCACTATTTCGTTTCAGCTTTTTTAGGATTTTCGTATGCCTCTCTGATGAATCTCGTTATATGTTGGCAGGTTTCAGGTTCCATACCTGACAGCCAATCCAATGTACGAGCCTCTTCTCTTGTAAGCTTACGACCCATGCACTTTACAGCTGCATTCATCATTTCTTGGTATCTTGGGATTTGCCATTCTTCCAACTCAAACCCCGTATACGGCTTAGATTCATCATAATAATCCGTATCAATCCATATTTCCCGACCGCGATGATTCTTGCCTTTAAACTCAAGTTTCATATTTATTCTCCTTCGCTATATGCGATACGGTGTTCATGCTTTAGAGCTTTCCTCTAATCTTACATGCCTGTATAAAAACTTGAAAATGAGTGTCGTTCCATGTACTCAGACCACTATTAAGCCTAAATATTTCACCGTTATACATGTGCATCCCCGCAAATACCAAATGTTTGTATGGATCATCCATGTAAAAAATAGCATCGGATAATCTTTTAGTACTTTCATCATTCTCATCTTCCCAATGATGTACCCAATCAAAAGGAAGTTTTATGCTATGATCTTCAGGTATTCTCTTTAAAACTTCGGGTAACGCCAAGATATAACAAGCTACTTCATATTCAATACTGGGTAGGCTGCTTGCGTAGAAATTTAATAGAGATTCATAGTTCTTTCTATGGGCCTCATTAACAAAGAACATCAATAAACCCTCCCTCAAAGGTGAATTTCGCTAATCGCCTGATCAATTATGTCCTGATTTATCCCTATGTATCTCATCATGATGGATGGAGCTGAATGGTTAAATATTTCCTGCAGGAGAGCAACATCCTTTGTTTTCTGGTAAAAGTGAGTCTCATTATGAATATTCGATATTCATTTTGGACCTTTGTAAAGTGGCAATTCCAGTCCCATTAGCTCCATCTTGCTCCAATAGGATTCAGTCACTACTGCACGTAACAGTTCTGCGATATTAACGTTTCCACCGGATGCTTCAATATCATGTTCTAATGCCTTCCAAACGGATTCATGTAGTGTTAGATCAACGGACTTGGTAATCATTTATGCACGCTCCTTGTTCATTTTCTATACTTCGCTATATGCGTCAAACATTCAGTGTCTTCGAACTGTGCATCATGCCTTCTCAAATCCACCACAACTGACTAAGTCTTCTTCTAAAAATTCTGTTCTTGGTTCATGATAAAAAGGCTTAGATGTACAACAACGTTTTTCATCTTTCATATAGAAGAACCTACATTCCTCGCATCTATCAACATTTGCATCTGGACCTTCGTTATATATCTCAGCACAGTTCTTACTGTCTGGGAAAAAGAACATGCACGAATCGCCAGTTACTGAACATGTTGAACCGTTATATGCAGCTCAACCCACCTTATTCCCTCCATCGCCGTATGCGTCAACTTCGTACGGCGTAATAAAATTCAGTTCATAAAACGCCGCTTAAAAGTTCGGATCATATCTTTTTCATCTATCGTAGCGTGATTTGTGCAATATAAATATTGTTCACCCTGTTTCCATTCTTCATAAATATTATCTTTATACTTTTCACGGTCTGTCCAAATCTCAAATGATAGTGTTTTATACTCTTTGTCACCTAACATTACAGATGATTCAACTCGCACAAGCAAATTATTTTCATACTCCATGATTATCGTTTTAATTTCATCCATTTCCATGCACGCCCCTTTTTATTTAGTTTCTTCGCTATATGTGTCCTCTAACTAGTAAACTCGTAATATGCATTAAGCTTCAATCACTACATCATCGAATCTAGCGTCTTCTTTCTCCAGTTCGGCGAGTGACTTTCCTTCCGACTTTTCAGCACACGGATCACAGATATCCGTATAGAATGCTTCGTAATGGTCGAATAGGTTGCCACATTTGTTGCATGTATTCATTTATTTCAACTCCTTATCCCTCTAGCCATCATCCAGCGGTTAACAATCCCTTGACCCATAATAAAGTTGAGTGTTCAACATCCTTAAGAACTAAATTATATATTTGACTCTTCGTATTCCTTAACACGCCTATAGAAAGTAGTTCTTCCCATACCTACCATTTTCATAGCTGCAGTAGCTGTTATACTCCCTTCCTTCCATTGATTGTACACATCCAAAAATTTAGAATTGATTTCCTTCTTTGGTCTTCCGAAGGTTACGCCGGCTTCTCGCGCAACGTCGATACCCTCCGCTTGCCTTTGTCGATTTTTCTTACGCTCTTGTTCAGCCACGTAAGCAAGCATGCTTAGAAACTGATCTTCCAGTAGTTTCCCCAAATCTCCCATTTTCTTAAATTTTCGGCTATCGAACAAAATCTCATTGTCCAGGCAAACAATGTCCGCGCCGACCTCCCGCGTAATATATTTCCATTCGGAAATTATCCCGTCATAATCACGACCTAACCTATCTAACGCATCTAAGTACACCAAATCCCCCTCACGGATCATCAGGCGCATAGCTTGATAGCGTGGTCGCTCAAAATCCTTACCGCTTTGCTTTTCCACAAAAATAAACCGTTCCTCGATGCCCAACTGCCGAAACTTCACAAGTTGACGTTCCGGATTTTGATCTTTGGCTGATACCCGACCATATGCTATTTTCATTCCAGAAAACTCCTTAGTTCGTTTCAAAATGTGTATGTATATTTTGGAATATTCCTAAAGTTATTATACCACATTTTGGAACACAATAATAGACGTTTTTATAGTGTTCACAAAAGCATGCTTTTACGGTCATTGAGAATTTCCAAGAATATAATCGCCAGCGTTGCATATCCGAAAATGAAGTTTCCCCCTGCTTGACTACAAAGTATCGACATCGAAATTCCCAGAACCGGAAATAGTTCCTCTACAGGATGCGAGAATAATTCTATGTCAGCTGCTAAATTCTTGATTGTCACCTGAAAAGTCCATTAGAAATGGAAAAAAGCAACTCTTGCCAACCAATAGCTGGCGAGAGTTGCTTTTTTATTTCATTATCCTAACGAAAATGCAATCCAAACTACAGGGCACAATTAAGTCACACCGAATTATTCTAAGGGGCTTGAAAGTTTAGCAAATGCAGGTTTGTCAAATCTATCTCCTTGTATGAGCCATTTTCCGTTTTCATTAAATAAAGTTAAAGTCCCTTGTAACGGTACTCGATTACTTTCCTTATTCTCCTGATCCAATAAGATAAGGTCAGCTGTATAGATCAATTCAACCATATCTTTTTTCTGATTTGAAACCGTAAATTTTAGATTTTCTGATGTTACCGATGCCTGTTGTGCTTCTGCTACTTGTAATACCATAATTGTGTAGCGCGTATCCACGGCTTTTTCGGAAAAACCTTCTGTAAAGAATGATTTCATTTCTTCAGTTCGCTTTTGAATTGACTCTTCAGACAACAATTCATCAGAAGCTGTAACATTGTATTCTATATTCTTGTATATTTCGGCAACCTTAATGGCTTCATTTACGGCTTGTTCATCTGAAACAGAAGATGAGGGGTTCTGCGTAGCTGCTTGCGGTTCTCTTGTTGCTGCTTCTTCATCTGGAGCGACAGATGATGTGGGCGAGTTACCTGAAGCTGCGTTCGGGTCATTTGTGGGTGCTGCTTGACTGCATCCGGTCATTAGGACTACAGATAGCAGAGTCAAATAAAATAACCATTTCACTTTCTTCATTGTCTTAATTCCTCCTCCTTTTAGGATAACCTTACCATATATTACTTATTTCATCCAATTTAGTTCCGTAAATTTAAAGGTGGCTAAAATTTTTTAAAGTAACTGGTTGTATTTTTTTCTCATGAGATCTCTTTACTTAGTACAAGCACGATCAACTTCGGTTGACGTTCTTGAAACTAAATTGTATAGGAGAGATTACAATGGCTGAAAATCCATGTCCGGTCTACGGTAATGGTCACCACATGAAACCTTCGGGGTTGTCGCCCCGGGTAGTGGACCAAAATGGGAATAATGTTTCTGAACTTGCTGGCGGTTCTAAATACGAGTGCACGGGTTGTCATGAGTACATGATTGTAGCTGGGAAGCCTGATTACGGTCCTGGTTGGGCAGTTGATCATTATGTAACTCAGGGTGGCGTCATTTCTGCTCAAGGGCAAGCTGGGGTTTGGGTATTCACAATTAATAGAAGCTATCTTCGATATACTTCAGCTTCTACATTACCGGGGTACCTGTTCGTTTATTAAACTAATTTTAAAAAAGCAACTTGTTCTTTCGAGAGCAAGTTGCTTTTTTTTTTAGATTATATCGTCAATCGAATAGATGGTATAATAAAATGGGAACATTTGTTCTATTTAGGTTGTTTTTTTCTCCACTTACATCTCTTTATATAAAAAGGAGGGATTACACTTGTTAAGGAATGATTATCCAGAAAATAAAGAGGATAAAGATATGACCCTAGAAAAAAGATTTGTTGGCTATATATCGAGTCTGCTGCACTATAACTCAATTTATTTTGATAAAAAGAATAGGAAACACAATGAGCGCTTTTCAATGGTCTTGGATGAATCCGATTACTTGAATCATCCCGCCGAAAACAGCGTTGAATATTCAGATAATTTCTTTGAAGAGTTAGAGAACCAGATTAGCGATCCTTCTCTGTATGCTGCGTTTATCAACCTCACTGAGCGAGAACGCGAAATACTAAACTTTTCCATCGTACAGAATATGAAGGATAAAGAAATTGCCAATAAGTTAGGCGTATCTCAGCAGAGTATTTCTAAAACGAAAAAGGTTGCCTTAAAAAAATTACGAGAATCGATAAATAGAAAGGAAGGGAAAACAGATGGATGATGTTCCGTCCTGGGGACAAATCATTGCGAATGTTGGATTTCCGATAGGAGTAACTTTTTATTTGCTTATTCGATTTGAGAAGAAAATAGATGTACTGAGTGAGACAATGGGCAAACTCATTGAAGCTATTAAAAACAGTTCAACAGGAGGTCGAAAATGAACCAAGTCCATTTATATGAATTGATCGCACAAGCACAAGAAAATGACAAGCAAGCTATGATGGAAATTATCTATAGATTTGAACCCAAAATAAAAAAATCATTGCATCAAACCAGTTTTCAGAACCGGGATGATCTAAAGCAGGAGTTGATAGTCAAATTTATTGAAGTGGTTCATACTTTCAGTTTAGACGATGGGAAATTAGAGGTGATTTCCCAATGACATACGTTCTTATTTCTGCTGGGCTATTAGCTATTTCTGTTCTCTCAGGAGTGCTGATGAATTTTAAGAGTCAGTGGATCATTCATAATCATTTTAAAATTGTAGCGTTAAATATGAGTGTTCTGCTAACTTTTACGGTTATCGAACTCATTCCCTTAGCAGTTGATTTTTCACATGTTGGGCTTATTTTTATTGTTCTGGGAATTTTAATTCCCCTTCTCTTTCATCATAATGGACATAAACATGAAGAGGAACAGAAGTCGAAGTTGTCTATCAAATTCATGATGATGGGTGCATGCATCCATAGCTTTGTAGATGGAATGATTATAGCTACTGGATTTCTGGTGGATGAACATACGGGGATTGTGATAATTTCATCTATGCTTCTACATAAACTCACAGAAATAATTATGTTCTCGCTAATATTGTGTACGCTGGTTCGTGATTCATTCAGGCTGATTATATATTTAGTCAGTTTGAGTTTTTGTACGATACTAGGGATGATGGTTACTGCTGGTTTTATTGGCAGGCTTGAAAATATTGAGACCATTTCAGGTATAGCCATTTCACTTTCTGCTGGCATTTTCATATTTATGGCGCTAACAGCACTATCCAAGGTTGTGGAGTGTTCCAATTTAAAATATGCAAACTTCTATCCTTTTGTCGGCTGTGCTCTCTATTTTGGTCTTCATATCTTTCTCCATTAAGCTGATAATGAAATCGATTCATGAATGTGAGTACCTATGCCGGCGAATTTACATTTGAGGAATGGCTATAGGGTGGATTTTTGTACAAAACGATCTGTAGAGGTTCCCACTGTGGCAGATGCGAAGCAGCTCGTAGATTCCTTGTTCGTCACCTGATAGTACCCAGTGCATTTGAACAAAAATGTATGTTATACTTAAATTAGTAAGAGCGTTGTTTAATTTTTTCACAATAAATGGTTCTGTGTATATTTTATTAGCTTATGGGAGCACACTGTCAACAAGATTGTTTATTATCTTGGGGGTAATGAAATGTGTTTCAATGAGGAGGAAAATGATATGAGTACTGTTCAAGAAAGACTTAGTATTGCTAATGAAAAAGTGGATTCTGTAATTGACGATCTCTGGGCCAAAGGTGAAAAGAACTTAAAGAGATTAGAATCCGAATTCAAAAATCGAGTAGAGGGGAGCAAAAAGGATTAGCTACTTGCTAAATGTAGCATTCCCAATCTATGTACCATAATCGCGGAGATTTATATACAGTCCTTTATCCTTTTGATGATATGGACATTGAGAAATTAAGACCAGCTATAATCTTAGAAACCAAGGATAATCATTCTCTTGTCATTAAAGTAACCTCGCATGAGGAACGGAAAAATGATGGTGGGGATGTAAGTATCATCCATTGGAAAGAGGCTGGTCTTAGTTCTCCTTCTGTCGCAAGATGTTCTGACTTTGTTCCACTGCATCATGATAAAATCAAAAAATTTCTTGGTACACTACGACCTGAAGATATGATCAACGTTCTTGAAAAAATCTATCGTGACAGATAAGAAATAATACATACGCATAAAAAAGAAGCTAGCTGAATTCAGCTAGCTTCTTTTTATGTTCCCTAATATTGCTTAATGCAGTCCATGGTTTTGTTTATTTTGCTTTATAGCCTTCTTTTAACCTTTCTGCTACTTTCTCACGAAATACTGAAAAAGCAGTATCTTTATTATCTCCTTGATACCACATGTCTGTTATGATCCTAGAGGTTTCACTAGACCAACCCACCGTCCATATACCCGATATTTCATTAATGACCAGATAACCAGATTCTGAACCCCTTGTCATTCTCCATTCAAAATCATTAGTACTCATTCCGTCCCCGCCTTTATCTCTGAATATTTAGGGTTATATTGATTCAATCGGTGTAGACCATACGGGATCCACTACAGCTGTAGCTCATGCTCTCCTGGATGCAGTCCATCGCCCAGGATCTTGTTACCGCCGGCGA
>NZ_JBBPBC010000002.1:0-218770 GCF_038009325.1 Paenibacillus sp. FSL L8-0708 | reverse complement strand
CCGTTCGTATTATGAGGTCACCAGATCTTTCTGGTCGACCTTTTTTTTGTATGGTCGTAAGATAGCGGTAGCCGGGGATCGAACGTTTCTGCCCGTGGGACTTGGATCCCGAGAGCTATTCTGTTCATCCCCCCTACTTGTTCAACCATGGTTAGGCTGGTTGGGACGTTGATCCCGTATCACATGCGATAGTGTGGAAGACAAGAAGGTTAGGGGTTGCCGGTGAAAATACTACAGGAGTGATGTCATGAATCCAGTCATTGGTTTGGATGTGTCCAAGGGAGAGAGCCATGCACAAGCTTTTTTAGACCGTGGAGTACCTCATGGGAAGATCTTTAAATTTAATCATGATCTAGAGGGATTATCGTCTTTTCTTAATTATGTTAGAGCAGTGGAATCAGCTGCTGGGGTGAGCCCTTGCATTGTAATGGAGGCAACAGGTCATTATCATAGCCCTGTTGTTCAGTTTCTGGATGAGCACCAGTATCTATACATCGTCATTAATCCGTTAATCTCATATGAGGCCAAAAAAACTAATTTAAGACGGGTCAAGACGGATGCTGCTGATGCCTATCAACTTGGGGCACTGTTCTATAAAGAAGAGTTTGAACCCATCAAAAAACGGGGTCAGCATCTCATGAATTTACGCTATCTAACACGACAGTATGAATCCCTAACGGGTATGTATGTTCAAGCAAAACTACAATTCCAGGCCATTCTGGATCAAGTTTTTCCCGAATACCATGGCGTGTTTGGTGACCTTTATTCGAAAGTTTCACTTCGATTTCTAGCCTTACACCCGACGTCTAAAGAAGTCCTGGGTATGACTGTGGAAGAGATTACAACAACAATCCAACGTCTTACTGGACGCGGAAGATCCGTCTCATGGTGTTTGGAACGCGCTCAAATCCTAGCGGCTGCAGCAAGGCGAAATCCCTTTAAGGAGACGGCTTTTCCAAGTCATTTGATCTCCATGCAGCTGCTCATCAAATTACTTCTTCAATACCAGGACCATCTATCAGACCTTGATAAATCGATAGAGACCCTGGCTGAAGAGTTACTTGAATATGATTTAATCCAATCGATACCCGGTATCGGCACGAAAATTGCTGCAACAATTTTGGCTGAGATTGGAGAAATCGATCGGTTCGATCACGCAAAGAAGCTGGTGGCCTTTGCTGGTGTTGATCCCAGTGTATTTGCTTCAGGTAAGTTTGTGGCAACCCAAAATCGAATCACGAAACATGGCTCGAGAAGGCTTCGTACAGCCCTGTATCAAGCTGTGCGCTGTGGTATTCGTAGTAATAGAAACAAGAAATTAAGAGCTTACTACGATAAAAAGCGTGCGGAAGGAAAGCTGTTCAAAGTAGCGGTAATTGCTTGTGTAAACAAACTCATCCACTGGATTTTTGCCATCTTAACTTCAAAAGAAGCATTTCGTCTAGAATGAGCAGCATGAAATAGAAAAAGATGAAATATATTCCTGTGCCGAAGGGGACGGTTATTTGTCATATCTTTTTTTAAGTATACCACTTCAGGAATCGGCCATTAATAATTAAATATTGACAAGCTATTAGCTGGAATAGCTTAATGATGCTTCGTCAGTCTAATACTTTATTTTCTCAGTCTAGAACTTTATTTGTTCAGTCTAACACTTTATTTCCCAGTCTATAACCTTATTTTCTTCTGACACCGATATCGCCTATCTCTGCGAGGAAACCGGCCACTGTATCTCTACCGACTCCTGTGATTGCTAGCAAATGATTAACGCCAGGAATCTGATGGAGAAGTTGATCTAGCTTCGTTTCAAGCTCTGCGAACTTACATTGAATCAATTGATACTGCGCCAACAACAACTGAAGTTCCATCTTGGCCAATTCTGTTCCTTGCTTAATGCCTACCGAACGGTTAGCCGCTGATTTCAGGCTCGTTATGCGCCCCAGCCCTGCACCTCGCTTTGCCACTTCTCGTAGGTGCCCCAGTAGAAACTCATCCGGTAACTTAACGAGTTCATGCGGCAACAGGTTAAGGCTGAGCATCTGAATTGCCGATTTACATTCCCAATCCTTAAACACCGTGAGGAATTCAGGAAAATACCGATCTAGCCAGTTATGGACTCGCCCTTGCACAACGCGCAAGTCAGTCGACAGGTGTTCGCGAATTTTCATAGCTTCACGCAGCTCTGCATAGATGCCTTGTGGAATATTCGGTACGGCGTATCTCCCGTCTTTGACAAGCTGTGCGATGACCTTGGCGTCCTTAATGTCGTTCTTAGTTGGTGAATTGTCGTCTAATTCTTTACTCTTTTTAACGTGCAACGGATTTACCACGCCAAAGACAATCGTCTGTTCTCTCAGGTAGTGTGCAAGATTCAGCCAATACTGACCGGTGGGTTCCATACCTACCACGACGTCTTCGCATCCGTGTTCCGACATAATTTTCCGGAACCAGTTTACGAACAACTCAAACCCTTCCAAGCTGTTTTCAAACGAAATTGGCTTCCCGAATTCAACCCCACGAAAGTCTTGTGCTCGAGCCACATGTTTGAACTTTGCAATGTCCACACCAACAATGAGTGTGGAGGAAGTGATTTGAGTAATTCGCTGATTTTGATTAAAATGCATAGTGTAGTCTCCTTGGAATGTATTTGGATCTGTCGCTGGCCAGCAACTGAGATCCTTTTATATCTTACCAAGGAGTCTTTTTGTTTCTCAAACCCGATATTTCTTCATAATAGGAATGCTGCCCGTTAGCTGAATGAAAAGCCTATCAGTCTAATAATTTATTTTCTCTGAACATATATCCCCCTCCCGAGCTCCCCACTGGAGTCTTACCTTAGCGGTATCAGACAGATACTTTAAATTACGCGCCAGGACAACCACAAATCAATCCTTGTCTCTCTAGGAGTTTTTATGTGGCATTCAAATTATTTTTCTTCGAGTTTTAATAATACATCCTGCAAAATTGAAATTAGATTTTTTCTTAGTATTAAATCTTGAATTAAGACTTCCTCTTTTACTTCCTGATATGCCCTACTCATTACTGTCACTAGCATAAGGACTACCAATGATAGAAGAAATATACCAATAAAAATATAACCCTGAGCATTATACTTTATTACATCAGGACTTTTATATAGATAAGGAAGATATTGATTTATGTTTGGAACTGTCAATGTAAGCAGTATGCTTGGAGCGATCAAAGGTGCCAGTTTTCTATTTTTCACTTCTAATTCATATGAATCGATTAACTTTTCAATTTTCCATTTATAATGTAATCCATTGTCTAGCAAAAATGTTTGAATTAATTCTATTTGAAGAAGATTAAATTGTTCTCCTCTCCAACCCTTTAAGGGAACCATAAGCTCAAGCTCATTCTCAAGAAATGTTCTCGCCGCTAAGTCTAATTTCCTTTTCCCCCAAACAAATAGAAATATAGAAAGTGGAAATAATAGAAGGGAGTAGTTAAAAAGCACTTTATTCCAATGATAAGAAAATGATGCGCCAGCAACTAAGAATAAACAAAATACCATGAACCAAAAAAATAAATTAAACATTTTGTATTCTTTCTTAACATAAACAAAAACCAAGGCATACGCACGTACGTTGTCCTTGTAATAATCGAGCAACTTTCCCTTCACAGTTCGCACCTCATAGAAATAAAATAAGTAAAGTATATCATCCATTGAAATATAATCCATTTTCAGCATTATGTATGTGACGATAAATAGAATTTCCCTTAAATAAAAAAAGCCCCAAATTGGGGCGATAACTCATTCTATGCTGCTAGAAGATTCGTGATTTCCTGTAAACATTGGATGTTGTCTGTTTTGATTAATACTTTTACAATCTCATCAATACGGCTGTACACAGTAAATGTACTCTCATTCTCAATCATTTCGATTTTTTGAACGAAGCCTTTGCTGTTGAAGTAATAGTGGGTAATAATCTTCTTACCTTCATCAAAAAAAACCACTTCCGCCTTAGTTCCCTGCATGTAAGCGTCGAAATTAACACTTAGATAATCCGGATCTCTAAGGTTCTCCAATAAATCCTGTGGCCACACTGAATTTTTGTAAATTAATTCATGTAATTCGTTTGTAATTTCGATCATATTGCTCACTCCTTTACAATGTGGATTGTATCATTTCAGCTAAGTGCTTAACAAGCTCATCTAGATAATCTTGTGCTCTGAAATAATTATCCAATGTCCAAACATCTCTCTGACCAAATTCCTCTTTTAATTTATCATTAAGATAGAGTGCAATTAGAGCAGCGTTATCCAGCTCCTCATTATTCTTCAAATAAAAGTACTTTGAAGGTAATGCTTTAGCAAATTCTCGCCCCTCTTTTTCAACCCCAAATTCACTAATTAGTTTGGCAGGAAGGTTCATACGTACGTTTTCATGGAACTCCTTGCGGACAAACATACGGTACTTTTTGGGCGATTTGAGTAACGGATTCTCATCTCTTGGCTTCTCTTGCGTTATGATGAACTTTCTTATTTCTTCTTCTGATGAATTTGGAAGAAGGCTTTTGAATGACTCAATTTTTAATTTTATTTCCGCTTCAAATTTCTCGTTTTCTTCAGTTAATGCTGTAGACAAATAGTATTCTGATTCCGTGTCCAATGTTCCTAATAATTCCACATCAGCAATACCTTTATTATATTTTTGGCCTAAGTCCCTTGTCAGGGATCTTTCAAACTTCTCTTGCTCTTTAACTTTTTCTATTACTTCTTTAATTTTGAGTTCTTTCTGATATTCCCTCCACAAAGGATCAAGACCAAGATCTCTGTGAGCTATAACAGTTCCAATATTATCTGAAGGTTTAACTACATCGGGACCATCAATATATCTTAATATGCGTCCTATAAACTGAGAATACGGTGCAAGTGATTTAAAGGGTCTAAATATAGCAGCAACTGATAGAAAAATATGATCATATCCTTCACCTAGCATTGCCACGTGAATAATTACATCGCATCTATTATTCTCGACATCAGATAATATCCTCTTTCTCGTTTCAGGTTCTAACTCACTATGGATCAATCGAGCCCTGAGCCCCTGTTCTTGATACATTGTTTCAAGTGTTTCTCCGTGATTAATACTACAAGCTACAGCAATGATTTTATGTGGAATTGTTGATCCAATTCTTTTTGAATTTAAAGCACTTATACTTTCATTTATTATTTGTTCATTACATTCTTTTGAAAGAGCTACGCTTCGAGCTATGTAATTTTCATCTTTAATACCAAGTTCCCGTAATTGATTTATTGTATACTTTCGAGTAAAGTCGTTATCTATTGTTAAGTAAACTTCTTCAGGGAGTAATTTGAAGTTTTCTAATGATTTTACGATGTTTTGTTGCATGGCTCTTCCAAGTCCATAATCAGTTATAATTTTACCTTCTATAGGCTTTCTATCGGTTCTGAATGGCGTACCAGTAACTTTCACCACTTTTGATTTGCTAAAATAATTCAGAGCATTTTGCCAAGTTTCTGCTGGAGAATGGTGGGCTTCATCGATAATAATCATATCAAAAAAATTAGGACCGACTTTTTTTAGAAGAGAGTTTCTAAAACGCGAGCTTAATTTATGAATGTTTAAAATAATGATATTGCTATTTTCTAATTCTTCTTGATTAATGTCGTTATCAAATTCATTCACAATTGGTAAGTCTTTAAATTCATTAAACACCTTTCTTTTAAGCCAGAAGTTTCCTGGTTCGGACGGGTCCAGTGATTCAACAACATGATCCTTAATAACAAGTTGTGGAGTAATTATTAGAACACGTCCTTGACACATTCCATACGGAACCAAGCCTATTACTCCAGTTTTCCCGGCACCAGTCGGTAAGATGATAACTGCATCCCTACTCGAACCCTCTTCTTTAAAATGATTAAAGGCATCAATATAAGCTAAAACTTGTGGCTCTCTTAGTTCATCATTTTCCACTATTGCAGGTTTAGCATTCATGAAATAATTGATATCAAATGGCATATTACTTCCTCCATTGTTGTTATTTAATACCACTTTTTTGTAATTATTTCGCCATACAGAAGCATTCACCTTTATATATTTGGAATTTTTTTAAAAATTTCATTTTTAATTATCCTTATCCATAGATCCGGTTGCCACTTTAGGAGTATATTGAATTCCCAATATATCCATATACTAGTATGAAATAGCCAATTCTGAACAAATGAAACGTATCTTCAATGAAAATCCCGTACCTTTAATCGGGTACGGGATTTTCTCAATCTATTGAGAATTCTATTAAAAAATAGTTAATCATCAGACTCCATGTTTACTAATAATCCTATATATGAATGCAACTGAGGTCGAACCTTAAGAACTTTTTCATAAGTAAGGCCTATTTTTTCACAAACCGCTTTTTTGGTTAAAACCATATTCCCCAATACCCTTATTTCTTCAACAGCCATTTTCGCCTTTTCTTTTAATACATTTATCTCGTTTTCGTACATACGTTGTCTTGATGCTATATACTGCTGATCAATGTATTCAAACACTGATAAATGCTTACGCTTCAAATCCTCACCACGTATACTCAGATCATTATAGATATCACTTTTTTTCCAATCTTGTTCTTCTTTTGCACATTGCCTGATAAATTCTTTAGCTCGTTCGATTAATCTTACGTTCTCATTTTCTAGCAAGCCCATTTTCACCTTTTGGTTATGTAAAACTATTGGTTTATTAAAACCATAATATAATAATTGTCCCTTGGTTATATCTAGTGTCGCAGCCACTTCCTCCATGTTAACCACAGTATTTTGAATCAAATAATGTTCAAGTAATTCTTTGTTTACTATAGGCTTACTCTTATTTTTTTTGCGGCTTGTTCTTTTCCTATACTGATGGCTATCAAAAAATAAAAACTGCTTTACCTCTTTCATAGCCAAAGCACTATAATATTCAAAAGCATCCCATCCAAATCGCTTTTTAGCTGTTATACGCAGTTGACCTCCTTCGCTTATCATTTCTTTAAAACATTGCACTGCATTTGCTGGAGCTATTTGCACCATCGGATAAAATTGTGTCCCAATATAGTAATCCGAGTAGCATAAATCTTTCCATAACTTCTCTCCTATTATTCCTATCCTTTTTTGAATTTCTTTATGAGAAGCAAGTTGTTTCTTTAAATCATGAATTCCCTGAATCCTTTTTATTACATTATTAACATTTTCCCATTTCCCCGTTTCTTTGGAATAACCATACTCCATGTAGCAATCAGTACACACTGAACATTCGTCATAGGATTTACGATCTGTAAACCAATAAGGGTGAGTCACTCGAGACATTCTTTTATTCGTTTGGAAAGATGGACACCACGGTGCTAAACACTCGCCTAGCGGTTTTAGCGTAGCTCTTTTTCTTGGGTATAGCATGATATCTTCAATGATCTGATCCGTTAGTTGAATTTCATTTAATCCCCATAACGATTTTTCTGTTAATGTCACCACTTTAAATACTGTTGCTAATGAAACATTTTTCTTACCGGCCTTTATTGCCAATCTAAAGTTGTACAACCCGCCTTCCCTAAACAAGTTTTCTTTTTCAAAAGATTTATTTTGAACGGCATACATGAGTTTAAGCCCTAATAATTGACCTGCTGAGAAGTGATTATGTTTAGGCATTCGTTCGTTAGTAAGTAGCCACTTCCAAGAAAGATTATACGGGCTGTTTTGTTGCATTAGGAAAGATGCTGTGTTTTTACAGCTTTCAGTAGTCATTATCTTTTCACAATGTGGACACCTTCCTTCAAAAAAGCTGGCATTTGAATACTTAAAAGATTCCTTACAATGGGGACATCGATCAATTAATAAGCTTTGATGTTTTTCGCAATAGTCCACTCCTATAACATTCCAAATGAGTTTATGCCCTTCGCCTTGAGCAACACATTCAGCGCAGATTTTTCTTGATATCCCGTTAATATATTCACGGCCATACACAGTCTCAAAGTTAACCTTCGTTATATCCACTTCGCTAGTCGATAACTTTCTTATTAGTATATAATATGTAAGGAGTTCAAGTATTTCTTCAGATTGCCCTGTAACATAAGCTGTTTTTTTTAAGTCCAGATGTGTATACGGGTTTGAATCTAATGATTTCATAATCCTTTTACGACACTTCCCCCCCGTTTTATTTGAACGTATTAATGGCCATATGCTTTCAAATGATATACTATTCACTTGGCAACAACGAAAAAGATAGCTACTTAAAGACTCCCCATCCTGAGGCTTCAACCGTATAGTAAATCTCATTATTTCCCCTCCACTATTCATTAAAAAAGCTTCTTCATTTAGAAGAAGCGGCTTTCTCTACCAGTAATGTCTCCAGTTCATCCTCGATTAAATCGCCATAAATGTTGTTTTTTGCTGCTTCAAGATCTTCAATCTTCAAGATAGGACATTGCTCTACAGTCAAGTCAAACAATCCCGCTAGTCGATATGCCTCAATTAATATTTGAACAACCAGGCCAATAACTCCCTTACTCCAATTATGGAAAAGTTGGGGCAGGTAAGAATCTGGATCGCCTAATCCGATTGGTTCGGGTGGTTGCAGATTACGTTCCATTTCTTGCATAAATTCAATAAACGTTTCATCACACTCTTTGTATCTATTTAAGCGCATCACAGGATAACGGCGTAAATACTGAAAATCAGAAGTTCTTAAGCTATCGATTACTGGAGTTCCTACACATACTAGAGAAACATGAGCTGAATTCGCAACGTGCTTGATGTGCTCCATAGCTTCATCACCTCGCATGGTGCGACCCTTTACAATATAATTCATCTCGTCTAAAATGATCATCTCTACCTTTTGCTGCTCAATTAAGGTAAAAGCTTGGCGCTTAACATCCCCGATTGTCTTTTTGCCCATTAATGTAGGTGCCCCAAGTGCTCTGACCATGCTTTGATAGAATTCCATCACTGTAAAGGGGTTGGGCAATTCCATAACGATTACAGGCTTAATATCTATTTCTGTCCCGTCCTCGTACGTTTGTGTATAGCCGACGTTTGCATCCATATATTTGTTAATCAAATGGGATTTCCCTATACCGGAATGTCCGATTAGAAACAAATGTCTGGGATACCGCTTTTTATCTCCAATTTTCTGATGCGCCCTCATTGAATCGAAAATTTCCCAGGTTTTTTTTACGGATGGAGATTCAACATGCAATTTCTTTAGTCTTTCAGCAAACTCTTCTTTAGTAGTATTCATGAACATTTACCCCTCTCTATTGTTTCTTGCTTGTTTTGCTAATGCTAAAATGTCACTTGCTTTTGGTTTAATTACAATACCAGCCTTAGGCTGAGCATAGTCTACGGACACATCCAATTTCATCTTTTGTGCTTTCTTTCTGGCACTTCTATTTTTCCTGTATTTTTCTGTAAGCTCTCCTCTCAATTTTCCACGTAGGCGTTGAACGTCTTCATTACTTGGTAATCCCTTTGCTTTTTCCTCCGATTCATTCTTCCACCTCACCCTAAGTGCCTTGTACACATGAAGGTTCATCCCATCAAGCAAATCAACTGCAGGTTGCTGTGCGTAGACCTCGATGTATTGTTGTAGTTCGGGATGCAAAAAGTATATTTTGGAGATGTCATCCGGATCATATTTGATTTTGTATTTGGTTTCTCTAGGTCCAATGAACAGGTTGAGACTGTCCGATTTATACGATACATTGTTCAATACCACTCCATCCTTCGTGTAAGGCTTCATATACGTTGGGAGCAGTTCCATTCGATAATCTTCTTCATCCTTGTCAAGAACAAAACGTGGAAGGCCGAACTCTTTACACCCTTCGGTAAACCGAACCATTGGCTTATTTTCATCAAGAGGCAGCCCGCCATGTGTTTCATAGTGGTAGATATCGACAATATGCTGAGTAATAAAATTTTGTAATTCATCTAAGGTAAGTACAGCTTCTTCTTCCGATTTGTATTCACCTTTATCTGCAACATTCGACTTCCTGGTCCCATCCAATTGATGAATAAGATCGTCATTTAGCCTTTTGAAGAAGCGTTCGATAACGCCGGAATAATGAGGTGTTTTTTTGGGTCTAAACATTAAATGTGATTTCATAACTTCATTAACAACGCGCTCAAACTCAATACTGCGGAAGTCCTTACCGTTATCAACCATAATATTGTATGGAATTCCATGGACTACCCATTCACTTTCAGTACCATTGCGTTCTTTCGATTTCTTAAGAAACATCCCCTGCAGGAGAGCCTTTCGTAATACATTTGAAGAAGGATCTTCAAATGAAATATACAAACACCAGATACACCTGGAGTATAAATCGATTCCGACAGTAATGAATGGTCTGCCAATTTCGCATCCCGTCTTACCATCGATGACGTCAACATCAAGCTGTGTATGGTCGATAGCAACAATATGTAAAGGAAACATCGCTTCTTCGTTAGTAAATCCTCGCTGCACCGGTTCATATTCCCTCACGGCCTTTGCCCCTTCACGCATGCGATCTCGTATTTGGGGGTCAATGCGATCTAAGAGTTTGTAAATCGTACTCCTAGCGGGTTTTTCAAGCCCTTCCCGCAAACATCTGTCTTCAATTCTGTGATATGTCTCTTTTTTTGAAATCTTTTTGAGCTTAAGATATTCCTGCTCAATAACATCTTTGAGGACTGGGTGAGTTTCAGGAGGAAGTCTAGTTGTGATAATATCAAGGACCAGATCTTTTTTTGAAGGATGACATATTTGAAGCGTGTAGTTGTCTTTACGCTGCAGATGTCCTTTTCCATACTCCGGTATTAACCCCAACTCTCCTCGGCTCTCCAATTGTTCAGCTCTTCGGTAACCGGCAAGATATCTTTTAATCGTTCTTTTGTTTAGTCGGTGCTGATCTGCAATTCGCGTAATTAACGTTTCTTGATGCACACCTTCAAGTGTTTCACTCTCTTTAATAAGGTTTGAGTATTTTTCCAGAAAGAATAATCTCGCTTTTACATTTTTTCGAACTTTGTAATCTTCCAGTACTATAATAGGGCGAATAATTTCAAAGCGTTTTGAAACCGTACTCTGAAATTGCTCCGTGATTATATCCAGTAAATGCTTTCGTTTAGGGTCTTTATTCTTCTGAATCTCACTTCCTTCTGCAGCAAACATTGGATGGCTAATCAGCTTATAGTAATCCATTTCAAAAGTTTCCCCATCCCCTTCTGTTCGTTTTAAAACCACATTTGGGGGAGTTATAGAAATGACCGTATGCTTTCTACCGAATACACTAATTTCACTATTAACTTTAAGCTCAAAGGAATGCATCTGAACGACTTCCTTTCTCAAGGTATTTAGAAATCCCCGTCGCTCCTGCATTATTAATAGTTACTACACTCATAGAGGTAATGGGCACTGATAAATCTGTCGACAAAATACTTTTTGCAATCATATGGAAAATCACTGGTTTGGCCTGATATGGTTGATAGTCTGGCTGATAGAATTCTGATAATTCAAGAATCGAAGCACTTCGTCGATAATGCAAAAAAGATTGGATGCGATTCACGAGATCTACGGGGATAATGTCTAAGTGAAGAAAGTTAACCAAGAACTTAATATTTTTCTGTAGGTGAATCGGAATGTTCTTAGGATACAGGACACTATACTCCCACCCCTTTGATCGAGCATAATCCTTGCAGATTTCTTGAAGTTTTAAAAAAGAGACATCCTCCAGCAACTTTGGATCTGGTTCTTTAATCTGTATAAGCCAGGGAACATGATTTTCTCTAAAAACTAAAACATCCGGAACATGGACACTCTCTTTAATGACCCCATGCTCACTTAGGAACCGAACCGGTATTTCTACGGGCTGCTCATAAAACCGAATAACCTCTGGGGCCAGGTCTAGCAAAAAGAAAAACAGCTTCTCGTTGTTAGATTCGTAACGCATCCCTCTTTGCATTTTGTAGCCTTGATAGACGCCAAACATATGACGATGATAAAAGCTATTTTTGTTATCTACTTTCCGTTTAGCTTGGTACTCCTGATCTTCCATTTCCCAACTTCCCTTATTAGACCAATCCATAATGCACCTCCGTAACATATTGTTTTACAAAAAAATAAATTTATGTAACATAAAAATTGACAAGTCCTTTGAAGCCATATTAAACCCACTTCGTGTTACAGTCAACATTTTTTAGGTAAAGCAAAACGTGATTTGCAGTTTTTTATATGCTAAAATTATAATAGTCAATGAAATGAGGGATATTATGATACATTTTGGTAATCGGTTAAGAGAATTACGTACTAGCTGTGACTGGAGCCAACAGGACTTAGCAGATCGGTTAGAAATATCAAAACAAGCTATTTCTAACTGGGAACGGGACGCTGCAAAACCCGACATAAATCAGGTTGTTCGACTTGCTGAGGTCTTTAATATTTCAACTGATTCCTTACTTGGCATGGATAAAAACCCCTCCTATTTCCATCCACAGGGCCGAAGCCAGCTTATCCTAGCTCGTTCGAAGCACTGGGATTGGATTTTCCAAGATTCATATGATTTAATCGATGTCCTTCAATCTGGATATCAATTTCATGTTGGCAACCGGCCTTTATCTACGGATGAGTTGAATGTGTATTGTGAATTAATTAAAGTGACAGAAAGAGCATTAGCAAAAAAAGAAACTGCGCATCAGTGGGAAATTGATGAAATAGTATCTGAGGTAGAAGAAAAAAGTGAACTAAAAGCCGATATAAACGGATCAGGAAAAGTCAGTTTTCAATAAAACTAAATCTATTCATTAATTCAGCCTCTCTCTCATTTTTCACGAAATCCGAAATCCGATATTTCGCAACAAAAAAATATTGAATGTTAAAAAAATCTTTGAGTTGCTCGGATATCGGAACGGATTTCTTGAATTAAAGCTATAAGATTCGGTGCAATCTTTCGAATTACAGCTGGTTTTACTCCGATATATTCGTATATATCATTTGTATGAATATCACCTGCTTCTTCCTCCAAGAATAAGTTGATACGCCTCTCCCATTCTACTTCCATTTCTTTGTGCTCACGCTGCTTAACTGCTTTTTTGCAATCTTCTATAGTATGTAACATCCCCCATTTGCGAAGGGTATTGTCACTGATCCCAATTTGTTTTACTACTTTCAAGTTAGTGATCTTGCCCCCTTTCAGATGGATATCAGTGCAGATATCTTCAATTTGTTTAGAAACAGCATTGTTATATTTCCTTGGAGGTTGAACCACTTTACGCTTAATAAGCGGAGGGCTACTCACCATTTTCAGTTGTAAATGACCTGTTAGCCGGGCAGTAAACGTACCAGGTACTTTCAGCTGTATAAAATCATCAATCGACCATTTGTTTATAAATAATAAATCAAATATCTGTAGTAGATGAACTCGTCTGAGGGAGCTTCCTCTTGCCTGCTGTAATAAGTATTCTGCGCAAGCCCTTCCTCCCATTCGGTTTTTTAGTTGCTCATTATCGATTGGTTGATCCTTATCCACCAGCATATAAATTAATTTCTGTGCTACCTGCTGAGTATTCATGTATGGTATTGATTCATCCTGAAGTCTAGTGAACGAGTCCCGGATAAAGCTTTCATATATATCGTCCTTATTCACTTTTCGCTCCTTCCCCTCTCCCCCCAGGTATCCACTGCAATACGGACAAAGCGAACAATCCCGTAGATGTGTTAATTTAATTGGTTTTCTACAATGAGTACATACTTCATTTAGATGCAGATTATGATCAGGACAATAGGATATAACTTTCAAGTTCCACATAAGCTTCCTGTATTTGTACTCATATATACATTGTGGGCAATATGCATAGTCTATACGTATCATTTCTCTCATTATCTTTGTTGAAGAGATCTCACCATCGTCTACAAAATGACTGATGGTGGACCATAAAGAGTGCTGTTTTAGCTTACTTGAGCTCACTCCTATATACTGCTCCATGCTTTTGAAATTCAATATATTTTTAGCAATGCAGTCAATTCTAGCAATGTCTGCTTGCTTCAACGTCTTTTTTGAAGGATGTAGAAAACAGTATAATAATGAGAGCATTGAATGCCCATTTCGATCGGCTAATCGCTGGAGAAACCCTCCTAATGCCTCCCCATCATAAGGTGTTAATCTCACTCCTAAGTTCATCTTTTTCCTCCCTTATATATCAGATCATATCTATCATTATTTATCCGAAATCCGATATTTATACTATGAGAAAAAAATTTTACATAGCTTCCTAGTCTTGGTCAAGGAATAAAAACGCCTATAACTCGTAAGTACTTACGAGTTATAGGCGTTTTTAACAAATATACATAAACAATTAAATACCCAATGCCTTTCCTTGTCCTCAAATTAATCCCCTTAGGTGGCCAATGAATATCTGATTAGAATCTGTCGGATCATATTTTCTATGGACTGCCTTGTTTAGCTCATGTACTAACATTGCAAACTCTCTTGCATTGAGATAGAAGCCATATATTCTTTTAATAGATCGATAAAATTGAATTAATAATTCTTTTGCTTTACCGGGTTCGTAACCAAGACTTTGCAAGTGCTCTAATATATCTTGAATATATGGCCGATCCAACATATGAATGTTATGCAATTATTGACCTCCTCAAATTTCATCAATAAAATGATATCTAACACGATAATTAGTTTTATCCATTACACTCCCGGTTCAGCATCATTAAATACCCCTCTTGAGAAATATTGATCTGCGCAGCTCTTCACAAGGACTTCTCGATTTTCCTCATAAATTTTTAGCAGCTGATTTATGACGAAAATTCGTTGAACATTATCTTCTGCAAACATGAATAGTTGCCGTTTATAATAATTGATTTGACTTTGATCCGTGCCGGAATACTTGGTGTTTTTTTCATAAATACTGAGTAGTTGTAGATGCAGCTCATAAACATTTTTATAATCCACCTCTTACACCCTTTCTGAAAGTACAGCGATTAATAAACCATTATCCCCTCCTTACTAATTATTACTCTCATCTTTATTGATAAATTTTGATTCATCTTTATTTAAAAGGCCCCTGCTTGATATGATTGGTATGACATTTTCTCGACAGTATTATCCACTAATATGAATCGTTGAAGAGACTTATCAAGTAAAAACAACTACCATATTGACAAGTCGCTATAAAAAAATCTAATGTATATTGTTACTGCTAGCCCATAATGTCCAGAGGTTGACGGCATGAGTTGTCCTGCTATTGACGGTCAATCTGTCCGCAGCGAGGGAGAAAAACAGGGAGAATTATGACAATTCTCCCTGAATCACACGCTTGACCATATGGTCGTCCACAATCCGGTGCTTATTCTGTGCGCCGTAGATTAAGGCGTGCGTGCATAGCTTGTTCACCAGCCGGGCGGCTCCGCTGGAGTAACGGTAGATTTCATCTATCGCCGCCTCCGTAAACAACTCGTGTGCTGCACCCGCAGCGCTCAAATGCCTCTTCATATAGGCTCCCATTTCTGCGCGGTCCAGATGTGGAAGATAACACTGCATATCGATTCGCTGGCGGATCGCCGCGTACGCTTGTAGCCCCAGTCGGTCCCAGAGTTCACTTTGTCCAACCAGAATCAAGGCCATAGGGCTCTGGGAATCCATTTTCATATTCAGCAGAAAGCGCAGCTCCTCCAGCATCTCCCGGTCCAATAAATGGGCTTCATCTACCACCACCACGGGCTGCAGCCGGTGAATCCCCCGCATAAGCTCAATCTCCCGGTGCAGTTGCCGTTTGGCATCCCCTCGGTAAAATTTCGACTCACATCCAAGCTGTTCGAGCAGCCCTTTGTAAAAGTGGCGCGGTGTTAGTTTGGAATCCGACAGGTATAAAAGCTTAAACCTCGTCTCGTCTAGCTCCTCGCCTAGCCGCCGAATCGTCGTTGTCTTTCCCGTTCCGCAGTCTCCCGTAAGCACGGCAAACCACTGACGCTCTGCCACATAAGCGAGGCGCCCGAGCGTTTCGTCCTGTGCAACAGCCGCATACAGTTCAGGTACGGCAAGATCTCTGGAAAACGGTGCGCGGTGCAACTCATAGAAGGACTCAAACATCTTCGTCCTCCCTTTGCACCCGGCGGTACGTCACCGCAGGTGCTTCTCGTTCCTTCCGGCGCTGGTGCCGGATTTCTGCGGCCTCCAGCAGTCTCGAGCTGCCTGTCAAAGAGGCGCCCAGGTGTTCCGGCAACGCTGGCCGGGTTCCCGCACGTTCTCCCACGACCATCTCGCGAACCCGCCACGGAGCTCGGCCTTCGTATTCAATCGTCAGCTCGGTGGTGTCTGCCGGGTCATAAATGACTTCGACCGTACAGCCCATCACGCTCAGCCCGACTTCGTATTTCCGGTTCATAAAGCTAATGCAGCCGGATTTGTCGACTTTACGTTTTTCGCTATGCAGGAACGCGTCTGTCAAAGTGTCCGGGTCCATGAACCGCAGCGCTTTCGGGTCACTGCGAAACGCGGTTTCCGGACTTCGTTTGTCCGCTAGCGCCGAATGAGGCTTGTGCTGGTAGCACTCCGAGAGCCACACCTCAAATCGCTCATTGAGCCGTTGAAGTGTCTTTGGCTTCTCCAGGGCGACTTCGCTCAAAAACGAATCGACGACTTGGTTAAATCGCTCCACTTTCCCCTTCGCTTCGGGTGAATACGGCTTGGTGTAGAGCAGCCGTGTCCCCAGCTTGGAGCAGGTTCTTGTCATCCCTTGGTTGCGGTACTGCTTCCCGTTGTCGAAATAGACGGCCTCGGGAACTCCATATTTTTGGATCGCCTGACGAAATGCGGATTCCACCAGACGCTGGTCCATGACGGGTACAAATTCACCGTGCACAATAAACCGCGTGGCGTCGTCAATAAATACTACCAAGAACACTTGCTTCATCGTTCCGCCTTCGCCAAGGGGCAGATACGGGCCATACTTCAGGTCAGATTGCCACAGCTGGTTGCGGTGGCGCTGCTGAAAGCGCCGGGCGGCCACGCCCGATTCAGCGTACATTCGTAAATGACGCGAACTGTAGCCACGGGCCGTCAGCCGTTCCTGAAGCGTACTTCGCTTGACTTGGCCAGGGGCAATTCGGCCTTCCCATTCCAGAATTTGAATGAGCTGCGCCACACTGCGGCCGGGGACCTCCCGGCGCAAGAGGATCGCCTGTTCCAGGACGTCTGTCGGTATCGCTTCGTCCGAGGGCTGTTTTCCTTTGCCTTTGGGCTTCAGCCCGGTAAATCCCTCGCTTCGGTAACTCGCCATATACCGGCGTAGCGTGCGTTCGGAGAGTCCGGTCTGTTCACAGATTTTCGTCTTCATCTCCCGGGCTTTGGCCGGGTCTAAACCGTCCGCAAGCAGAGGAGCGAGAAGTTGCATCCGCTCGGCGGCTAGGGCTTCGGCTTTGGTTTGGTCTTTCATGGGGGGCGACTCCTTCCTTCTTTGAACTCAAGGAGAGTCTACCGCAGAGGTGGGGCGGACAGGTAGGCAAAACGGGTATGTACCCATAACTGGGCGTTGGCGATGGGGCGGACAAGTCTGGCCAGCCAGCCGGGTCCTTCGTGGTGAAAGATCTCTTTGGAGACAACGGGCGGAGTAAAGGAAGCCTCTCGGGGCAGAGAAGCCACACTGGTAAATCGGACGCTCAGCGCTTGCAAGGCCAGCATGAAGTAGACGGCAAGAACCCGAAACCAGGATTTCCAGCGTCTTAATGTAGACGTTTCTGCGCAGACGCTCACGGACGCCTCCGGCTCCGTGAGCACCTGTTCCATACTGCTAGATTCGTAGCGTTTGTAAGGCACGAGTAGATCCGGAAGCTCGTGGTGAATCTTGCGGCATCCCGCACACCGTAGCCTGCGAATCACGAGCCGGCGCAGCTCACCGTCCCCACCCCGGACCTTCCGTTCCCGGCTACCGATCACCACTAGTTTTTCTGTGCAGCACGGGCAGGGCACCTCCTCCGCACCCCTCACAAAAAACACCAGGGATCTTTTCAACCAGCGCATACTTTGTTACAATGACCATGTCTAGTGATGAAGGATATTTCCGGCGCGGCCTGTTCCAGCAGGTAACCAACGCCACGGAGGTATCCTTTTTCCTTTGTTAGAATACGGTCATTATATCCGGCAACTTCCGGACAGGCAATCCCACCAGCTTCGCGGCGTTATGATTCAGCAGAAACAGTATATCTCTACTATAATCAAAATAAGCTTAGCCTAAAGCTGCCCTTATTTTGAATGTTCTAGGACTACAACTTATATTCCTTGCTAACAGATGATTTACAGCCACCATCACTTCATGTACAAAGAGTAAATGTCGAGGATGTTATTCAAACCACACAGCAATTCTTTAACTTCTGCACTTTTCTCTGAACCAGAATCTTGATGTGCGTAAGTGTTTGTTGTTGTTGACATTTTAGGACTACCAGAGGATATGAAATAATCTTCTGGTAGATCAAATGTTTTATTGATCTTTATAATTTTTGTATTGTATTGCTTAGAATAAAGTCCTCCACCATTGATGATCTGATCAATGGTATTTCGATCGATATTCGTTAATTTTGACAAAGATAATTTGGAATAACCTTTCAGCCGAAGAAATGTCACTAAGTTTTCAGCAATCGTTTCACGATGATCGGAAAAATTTAAGTTCATGCTCTCCCCCCTTTAAACAGTTTACTTTAGTTTTTTCCTAATACTGATCCATTAAGTATAAATTATTAAACTTTTTTTCAGGTGTAGTATTGAGTTTTCAGCTACTATCACACGGATGCTTCCGTTAGGAGTCCCCCTTTAATTTTAAAAAAACAGCAGCAGTCGTTGACACAAAAATAATGTCTATGACTGCTGCTGTTTAAATAAAACTCTCGTATCCCATAAACACAACTATATATCTACTGGTTGTTAAAATTGCTATTTTTCTTACACAATCTTTCTAGATACCATTTTATGAAGTTTCCCTGTTACTGATAACTCTGCATCTGGATTTTAAACACCAAAAAAACATAATTCTAAATTCTATCTCAAAGCCCTCTGTATTTCTTCAATTTTCACCTGAGTAAACAGATATCTTTTACGCCTATTCTTAAATGTAACCGTTTGGTCAGGCATAATCCCTGCTCTTGAAGTAACAATTTTAGCCTTTTCTCTACAACATGCATTATCTTTATTATTTCCGAAAAATAATATCCTTTTATTTCCTGACAATCATCCGCTATCCCTGTATAGACATAATCTCTTATCTTCATGACAATTCGGGACAAACAGGGCTTAGAACAAGCCTCGCTTAACAGCAAAGACAAATATCAAAAGCCGAATTAAAAAGATGAACGGCTTAGCTACCGGCTACCCCCCACTATCCCCGGTATCCGCAGCTTCCTCTTCCGCCGTAGATACCGGAATATCCTCGCCGTATGCATTGAGAGGGCTAAGCTTCAGCTGTACAAGCCTTTTACCGTTCTGGGTTGATTCTGTCTGCTCGGTGATATACCCTTCGCCTTCGACGGAAATCTTGACCTTCAGCAGATTGAACACCTCCAGCGCATCACGCAGCGACTGTCCCCGGAGGTCAGGAATGGATGCCTGGTCGCCCTGCTGACTTAACAGATAGATCCGCTGTCCCGAAGCAAGTAGGGTGCCCGCCTCCGGATACTGGCTGACCACGTTGCTTCCGCCTCCGACCGTTTCAAAATCAAAGCCCTGATCAATCAGCATTTTTCTGGCCGCCTGCACCATTTTGCCGGTCAGATCGGGTGCGGAGCGCTGCGCGGAAGGTGCATTCTTGGCGGATATGGAAACACTGCCTCCATCGCCCGTTGTAACTTTTGGCACACCCATATATGACAATGCCTCGGATACGATCTCTTTAAACACCGGTCCCGCCGCAGCACCACCGCCAGCAGCATTAGCAGGCTCGTCTATGCCGACATAGACCACAATCTTCGGATTATTAGCCGGTGCGTATCCGAGAAAGACCGATTGCACCTTGTTGCGGTCATACCCGCCCTTACCGTCAGGTTTAATCGCCGTACCGGTCTTGCCTGCTACCCTATAGCCTTCAATGTACGCACGACGGCCGGTTCCATGGACCAGGTCTGCAACGACCTGCTCCAGATAGCTGCCGGTTTCACTGGCGCTTTCCTCGGAAATAACCTGACGTACCACCTGCGGCTGGGTTACGGTAGTCTTGCCGGTATTGGGATTGGTGGTCTCCTTGACCACGTGCGGCACCATCAGCTTGCCGCCGTTGGCAATGGCCGAGATGGCGGTAAGCTGCTGAATCGGAGTAACAAGCACTTTGCCGTGCCCGTATGCGATCGTCGCATTCTCCGAAGCATTGTTTGGTGTCGGATTGACGATTCCGCTGATTTCGCCCGGCAGGTCAATACCGGTAAGATCGTTAAATCCGAAATCATCCACGTATTGCAGCAGCCTTTCCGGACCGAGCATTTCATAGCCAAGCTTGACGAAGGCCACGTTACTTGAACGCTTCACGCCTTCCAGGAAGGTGATTTCGCCATAACCGCTTCTCTTCTGGTCATACAGCGGCTTGCCGTACCCCTTGATGCGGATAGAACCGGACATGAAGGTTGCGTCCGGATTGAACAAATTCTCCTCCACCGCTCCGGCAAGCGGTACAATCTTGAACGTGGAGCCTGGTTCAAATCTCGTTTTGATGGCATGGTTGAAGAATACCCCTGGATCGGAGGCATATTTCCAGAACTCATTCGGGTTAAAGGTCGGCATATTCGCCATCCCCAATATTTCCATGGTGCTGGGATCCGCGGCAATTACCGTAATACTCTTGGGCTTATATTCTTCATAGGCCCTCTGCATTGCCTGTTCGATATAATACTGGATTGTGCTATCGATCGTCAGCTTGAAAGTACTTCCATTGACCACCGGATGGTAAGTATCCTCCGAGTCAGGCAGCTTGATGCCTTTGGCGTCGCTCTGGTAGAATAGCTTGCCATCCGCACCCTTAAGTTGCTTGTCAAAATATTTTTCGAATCCCATCACCGCATTTCCGTCGCGGTCCGTATAACCCAAAATATGTGCAGCCAGTGTTTGTTGCGGATAATAGCGCTTCTGTTCTCTAATCAGGCCGACGCCAGTCTCCAGAATGTCATGTTCATCCTTCAGTTTCTCAATGAACTCGTTGACCTTGTCGCGCAGTTCCTGGTCTATCTTCCAGCCTTCATTACGGATCTCCCGGTTCTTCAGATACTTTCCGTTCTCGTCTTTGGCTTCCACGAGCGCTTTAAGCTCATCCTCAGGCTTGCCGAGCAGTTTATGCAGGCCGGTGATAACCTCTTCCCCGATGCCGAGCGCGGTAATCACTTCCGGATTGACCACTACCGTATATGCCGGCACATCGCTGGCCAACACCTTGCCGTTGCGGTCCTCAATCGTGCCACGTACCGCTTTAGTCACTGAAGTATGGGCCCATTGCACTGCGGCCTTGGCTTGCCAGGAATCACGCTCCAGCACCTGAATCCAGAACACTCTGACGAGCAAAACAAGAAAAAAGAAGGTAATACACCCTCCTATAAACAGCGTGCGAAGCTTTATTCTCTTCACCATAAGCAAACCTCACAAACATATATATTGCGATTTCCGGCAAATCGCTCGTTAAATGTCCCCATCCGCGTTAGCAATCTGTTATTTAGTCTCGGCAATGCTCTGGTCTCGATTGACTGCGCCTTTATATTCAGAACATAGATATGGACGTAACGCCAGGCAAGAGGGCAGCCACGAGAGAAAAAACGATCACCGCCATCATATTTAGCAAATACCCAGTATTCCTTTTCGATGAGCCGTTTCCTAGAGGCCATGCGCTGAGCATCTTCAATCGACTGGAACAGCTTGCAGCTTCGCTGAGAAGGAATATCTGCTGTAAAGGGGGTGAATATGCATACGCTACCAGTGAGAAAAGCGGCTGAATGAGTTATTCCCTCCCAGAATCAGGTAATAGGTGATGCACAAGAATTCTTGTAGGTGTTAGGGAAACAAGTCTTGAGATCGGTTTCAACGCCGGTGGCCTGTCCGATTTGATTCAAAAAGGTAAGATGCGCCGTAGGAACTGCGCTGAAAGCGGGTGATCGGTAGGAGGCCTCGCTTTTAGCAGGGTCGCCAGACTCCGTCACCGACACTCTGCAATACGCATGGAGGGTACGAACTCTCCTGTCTTTAGATTGACTCTCCCGATGAGCGTTCGCTTGGAGCAGGATTGCTGGTTTTCCTTGTCCCAGTAGGGCTCATTGTTGTAGACATAGGTAATGGCTGGTTTTTTATTAGTTTGATAAATAATCGCCCTAATAAGCACCAGCCTCGTTACACATTGTACAATGTACAATAAGGTAAAATCAACCATTTTTGCGAATCTCTTGTCACTACGCTATTTTCAGAACTTAGTGATAGACAAATGAAGCATTTGTGTAAAGTCTCCATTTCTCAGTATGCAAACGCATTCTGTAGTTTGCGGTTTCGGCGCACTCAAAATATGGGCGGCATCTTGGAGAGGTTTCTGCCAATGCTTCCACTTTGTTGTAAAGGGAGCGGCGGAAGCTATTATCCTCTTCTTTAGCGCCTCGTTCAAGCAAGTGTTGAATTGCTAATGCTTCTTCGTATACCCGAATGCCAGGGAGATCGAGCGGCATTCCTTCTGGGAGTCGTTACCTCCGAAAGAAACTGCAAGCATTTGGGAGATTCCCCGTTGTTCAGAAATATAACTTCTTAAGACTTTTTTCGGTTACATAAATTAGATGATTAATTGGCCTGAACGGTGCTTGGCCTATGGCGGTTGTCAAACCTTTTAAATTGAACAATATTTATCATAAGAACAGCCCTTGCTAAAGTTGATTTCGTAATAATTTATCTGCCCATAGCTTGTAAATTAACCGTAGATTACTTGACCCATACGTTGAAAGATAGTAACTTCGCCACTTAGTCTGTAAAAAAAGTACTTTTCTCGGTTAATCTGATTATCAAAATGATATTTTAAGAAATCCACTTACTTGGAATATTTTTATTATTCAATATATTTTACATAAATAGGATATTGGTAGAGTACATTTCCATCCTCATATAAGCGGATATAATGATTCCCTGGCTTCGAAATAATGGATTTAAAAGTAAAATTGCTATCGATACCCTTATTAATTCCACTCTCTCTTTTATTCACAAGTTCTTCTTCGCTAAAGAATCTTGCTGTCTCAGTATCATCAAATATTGCGACTAAAAGATTAACTCGATCTTTGTTATTAAAAAACCAAAGTTTAATGAATATATTAAATTCAAAAACAGTTGGAAACACGTCACACTCAATATAATTTAAAATTTGATAAATAGAATGTTTTTTTTCATGTGGGTCAAACTTAATTGTTTCTGCTATAAGAAGAGAAGCCATAATATCAACTGACATTTCAAATTCCTCCCTTTAATAATTTGTCTTATATAACTGACAGTAAAGAGTTATGCAATTAAGAGCGGTTAATCCTCATCAAATCAGGATGTATCCTGATAAATTTTATTTTCTTTATAGATATATGCACATTTTTTTGTACAAACAGGTGAAAAATAGACTGTCGTAAATAAACACTACGTTAGTCTCAGAGACTACGGCATGAGGGGGACAGGAAAATAGTCATGGTGTCAGCACTGAACGTAAGACGACAAACTATAGCATTCCTCACGCAATGTATTGAATCGTGACATGTCCTTAGATCTTGAAGCGGCACCTGTACAAGCGAATGATATCCGTGACCGCCAGAGTAAGATCTGTACTGACTAGAATAGAGCAACGGCCCTAATGCTTCAACAGTACACAGCGTAATTCCTAATACCAGCCGCCTTAGCATGTCATTGACAAACCAATCGAACGTAGCATGTCTGAGAAAACGAAAAGGAAGTAGAAGGTTATTCAAATATTTGAAAGAGAAATCGCTTTCCATTTACACTAAAATCCAAAAAAACATAAGATTTGTTTTCATGCATAATTTATTGATATGGACAAGTAAGAGAAATTCTTAATCGGTATTGATACCAAATTTGATAGGCAATTACAGAGTTACCGTAACGATTTGAACTTCAATAAAAAATCCTTGGGGTTAGCATAGTTACTGCCGTAGCGCTCATTGATGAAATAGGCATTGATATGGAGTAGTTCACCAGCGATGAATACCTGACATCTGGGCAGGTATCACGCCCGTAAATAACGAAAGTGCAGAAAAAAGGTTGATTATTGGTTCCCACCTTTTGAAGAATCAGAAATCTTATGTTGAGGGGAGGCGAAGTCTTTCTCTTAGAATAGCTAACTTAACAGGATTACCAATACTTCTTATATATGTAGCTTTTCCTTATACAGAGAGATTACGAGCATCCCATTGTTTTTTCGGAAACTTAGCACCATACAAATGTCTTCACTCTTCCTTAAATTTTTTTAAATAAATTTATTTGATCTAACTCGACCAACCATGTATTTAATTGAATCTATCAAATACTCCATATCTTTTAAACGAATTGATTCATGAAAACTGAGTCTAATACTACTAGAAGATATTTCAAAATCTCCATTCATTGACATAAGAACCCGACTAGCCTGCTTGGATGATGAACAAGCAGACTGTGAAGATGCAATAATACCCCTTTTTTCTAATATGCTAAGCAATATTGCAGAAGGGATCCCCTTGTAAGAAAAATTATATATATGAGGTGAACAGTCCCCATTTTTCGGACTATTTACTGTAAGCTCAGGAACACCCCTCACAAATTCATCCAACATATTATGTAAATTAGTGAGATAACCCCATCTGTTTCCCTGTTTTGTAATGGAAATTTTCAAAGCCTCTGTAAGACTCAGAACTCCCGGTACGTTAGTAGTACCTGGTCTAATCCCATTTTCCTGATTCCCTCCAAAAAACATTGGTGATATTGGCACATGTTCTTTCACAACCAAGGCACCAATTCCCTTAGGAGCACCAATTTTATGGCCTGAAATTGTATATAAGTCTATAAATTCTAAATTCAAAGGGAGTTTACCAATCGCCTGTACTCCATCAACATGAAAATATATATTTGATTTATTTTTAACCAAATCCCCAATTTCCTGTATGGGTTGAGTAGAACCCGTTTCATTATTAACGTGCATAATACTAATAAGAACAGTATTGTCTTTTATTGAATTTCTAACATCATTAACACTTACCAATCCGTTCTCATTAACGGGTAAAAAGGTTACTTCAACACCCTCCGCTTCAAGGATTTTACAACAATTGTAAACAGAGGAATGTTCTGTGTCCGATGAAATTATATGCAGCTCTTTTTTAAAAGACTTTTTCATTGAGTGAATAAGGCCAATAATTGCGATATTATTGCTCTCCGTTGCCCCTGAAGTAAAGATCACTTCCGATGGATTGATATACAATAAATCTGAGATATCTTGTCTGGATTTATCAACAAGACTTTTGATATTCTGGCCTAATATATGTGTTGAAGAAGGATTCATATATAACCTTTCAGTACTATCTAAAAAAACTTGAAACACCTCAGGGTAAAGTGGCGTTGAAGCGCAGTAATCAAAATATAGTTTTTCCATTTTATCCTCCGATATTTTTAAAAATTTATATGTCTTTATTCCACTAAACATTCTTGAGATCAAATAAGCTTTTAATATCAGTTATATTATTAATGAATTTCGTCTCAACGATTGTCCCTTCGTTATTCCAAGCCATTAGGTTAGGAGTTTTATTGATTTTTAAATCATTCACAAAAAAATCCAAATCTGTATTAATTGTCGGTATCTTTAAGTTAAAATGTGTAATGATATTTTGCATTTCTTCATTTGATGAATCGAAAATTAGAACACAACCATTTTTAGATAAGCTCTCTTCTTCCTTTTTTAATTCAGGTAATAATTCTATACAACGCAAACAATATACTGAAAGGAAGATAGCTATATTAAAGTTCTCAAAAATCAATTCTTTCGAAACAATTAATTGTTTAATTAATGTAAGTTCTGTTTCATTACTTTTATTCTTTGGATTATTAAACAGGTTAGAAAAATCAACTTTCATCATTATCCCCCCACATTTTCGAGTATTCTCCATTTTTTTGAATTAGTTCGTGGTGAGGGCCCTCTTCAATTATCATTCCATTTTTGAAGACAAATATTTTATCTGCCAGCGAAGCTAATTTCAAATCATGAGTTACATAAATAATTATTTTTTCCCGCTTTATTTTCCCTAAATATTCAAATATTTCTCTTTGCGTAAAGGGATCAATTTCGGCAGTTCCCTCATCTATAATTAATAAGTCACTATTTTTGTAGAAAGCTCTGCTTAATGCAATTCTTTGCCACTGTCCACCAGAAATCTGCTTTGAATACAGATACTGGTTTCCCAGAGTTACATCTAATTTGTCATACAAATCTTCTTGAATTAAAAAGGAGTTTTCACTTAAAAATCTATGAATCGACTCTTTTTCCAACTCATCTATTTCATCTAATTTTATATTTTCATAGATTGTTAGCGGAAATCTTGAAAAATCCTGATTATGAATAGATACTTTCTTTTGGAAAGAAGATCTCTCCAATTCGCACATGTCCGTTGAATTCACAAAAAAAGAATTACGTGGAACTGCATGTAATCCTGCCAACAACTTCGCCAATGTAGATTTACCCGAGCCATTATCTCCTACAAATGAAATTAGGCTGCCCTTTGATGCGAAAAAATTAATATTAGACAGAATTTCATTTTCATAATTAGGATAAGAAAAATCCAGGTTTTTTAACTCGAGAGTTTGTATCGTAGAGACTTGTACCTTCCCATTAATAGAGTCATCATATTTAGAAAAGAACTCTTTAATATTGGCAACAAAAATTGAAAAATTTTTAAATCCACTTACCGGTCTATTAAGTGTTTTGATATTTGTTTCAACTACACCAATAGCTGAGGTTATAGCTACTAAATCTCCCAGAGTTAATTCACCATGAATTAACCTAAATACCACATGGATTTGAATAAAAAAGTATATGAGCGGAAATATAGTGCCTATTAAGGAATTTCTATAAAGGTATTTTCTATAATAATTAAAAGTATTCGTCATTATATCACTATATGCTTTTCTCCATTTTTCAATAAAGAAATTACGGTTTGAAAATATAATCATTTCTTTTTGATTAGAAGGCTCCGTTAATAATGTCGATAAATTACTTGCTTCCATACTTTTTTGTATTAAGTTGCGCATATATTGATCAGTATCATTAGCATATTTTATATAATGATAAATTAATGGTACTGCACATAAAATTAAGGAAGCTGAATAATACCAAGCATACTGGCTTATTAAATACAAATATATCGCAAGTACACTTATATTTTGAATTATAGAAAATAAAGCCTCGACTAATTGCGGTAAACGACTAATGGTTTGACGGAATACGTTTAAATCATTTCTATACGCAGGCGTTTCAACCAAAGTTATAGTGATTGGTCTTAATATTTCCATTAAATATTGTTCTATTTTCGTAGAATATATAAGATTTAATTTTTGCTGAATATAATAAGACAACTCAGAAATAAAAGTTTGAGAAAATTTAATTATCAACATAGCTAAGCAAAGAATTAATATTAAATTAAAACCACTCTCAATCGTGAGGGAATCAAATATTTCTTTAGTTATTTTAAAACTTCCATAAGCAATACACGGTGAAATTAACAGAATTAAAATATTCACAATAAATGGTTTTACATTTCCCTTAATCAAATATAATAACCATTGCCTTATAGTTCTCATATTTCCCATCCAGCCGAGTAAGAGAACGGTTCCATTATTGCAAGAATACTATTTTTTGTACTACATGCATTTGATGTAATAATTTCTCTTTTTCGATTAATACCATACCCCCACGGAAAGCCATTGATATTATATTCGCGTTGCATGGAGGATAAACTAGCATAATACACTTTAGACTCACCAAAAACTCTTTTTAAAGTTTTTATATTTTCCTCAGATGTATTAACAAGTAATATAAAATTGAAATTTTTATAGCAATCCTTAAATTCGGACATTACTTCCAATGTAGTTTCACATGCATCGCAAGTTGTTGTTAAGAGAAAAATAAATAAATGATTATCCAAAAAATCATATAAAAACAAAGAGTTATCTATTTTAACATTTGGAATTTTATCTCCAATATTAAAATATTCAGTCTTTTTTAAAAACAAGTAAATCCCACCTTATTCCCTTAATTATCTCCAAAAAAAATAAAGAGAGGGTCCCCCCCCTCATTATTTTTCTAACAACAAGTGCTTGGGTCCGTATACCCTTCCCCAGTGTTGATTCTAATCTGAGTGGTATACGATGGAGTTGCGCAAATTAAGACTGTTTCTGTCCAACGATTTCGACCTTTCGAGTCAACCGGACAAGGTGAAGTTCCGCATCTCGAAATAAAATCGGTACCAACCTCATTAAACCCGGATGGACAAGTTGCCATATTCAATCACCTCCTTTATTTTCCATTGTAAATGAGGAATCTTGAAAAAAACAGGTTTTTTTGTCATAAAATGCTATAAATTATATTGTTAATTACATTTTATCGTTAACATAGAAAATTACCCTGAATTTAGAAAATGAGGAATAACGTTCAAATCAGTAAGCTGAGATTGAGGTATCCGAACCAAATATAGGGAATTAATCCATAAGAATGGCCACGTGCAAGGCCTACAGGAGCGACGATTCCAGCCCATATGATTTTGCCACTGTACTGAAAACTAGACCTGAATGAACCCAGAGATCATAAAAAAAGAAGACCGACTCCTTAAAAGATAAAGGATTCGGTCTCATTGGACTTTTTCAGTGTCCAAACATAACGAAACGGGATTTTTTATCAGTGGGTACGATGGGTTTTTGTAACGTCCCAAATGCTATCTCTGATTTTATCGGTACCGAAGTATTCTTCATAACCCCGTTCGATTATGACACAGCGAATTTGAAGTTGTATATCCCGTCAGGCAGCTTCGCATCAAAATTATTTTCGCCACATTGATTCTCCCCAGTGGAGCCCGGACGTATTGGTCAGGTTGGCCAAAACCCTATTTCAAACAGAGTGACCGTGTTGTTGTTCGCCTTATCCCATGACGAACCAGTGCTTGTTACGCTTGAAACGAGAATGAACTGTTCTCCCGCCAATAAGTGTCTCAGTTCGTAGACTCATATAATTGGCAAAGTTATAATTCACACGATTGGTTTCCCATTGCGCAGTGTGCGAGACGGTACCGGCAATGCCCATTACATTCACATTCAATGTGTGTGATATACAAAAGGTGCCGTTTTATGATCGCTCAGGGTCAGTGTCACCGTATAGGTTCCTCCTGCGTCGCCTTTTCTATTGAGGATTTCTGCGCAGGACAAATGATCTATTATGTGCTTCCCCCTTTGGTTTTTGAATCCAAATGATAATAAAAATATGTAACTAGCGTTAGCGTTCGATTCGAAGGACACATGTATGATGATCGGTGATTTATTAAGTCGTGCATGTCAAACCATTAGCATTTATTAGTAAACTCCCTAAAACAAGATCAACTGGTCTGGTGATGGGCGCCCCACCAAACTTACAGAGGAACAACGTCCTTCGAGATTTGAACAGCAACAGTGAACTAAGGTAGTCTTTGAAGCCATCACACTTGGACTATTCTCCTAGTGGCCGAGTGGATTAAATGGGGATTTGTATCACCATAAGCTTATGTGGAACCAATGCTCTACCGCGTTTTTTTTTGCGAAATTTGTAACTTCGGCATGTCTAATGAATTCGCGAAAGAATAGAACTTTCCTTCCAACAATTGCGAGTAAGCAACCACTTAGTTGGTTGGCTGCCACGCTAAACTGCCCGTTAGCCATCCATGTCGCTCACGCGACACCACAGATTATGAAAGTAATTGCGTTCTTCCATGGGAGCTTAATGAAAACTTGACAGTCTATTATATTATTTCCCACGAATACTAATCCAAAAGAAAGATTACCTAAAGAAGATAATCAACCAGTAATATCTTAAAGATTTAATACTAAAAAAGCCCATCCAGTATCGGATGAGCTTTTATGCCCGTTGGTTTATTTTATTGACTACGTCTATTATATCTTCCAATGGTTACAATGGTCATCAACATCCCCATAAATCCGATACCAGTTAATATGCCTTGCGAGAAATCCATTATATTGCTTCCGTTGGATTGAATGATTTGACTAGCCATAATCGATGAAAATGAAGCTAAGAAAAGCATACATTTTGTTGTTGTTTTTTATTCATTATCCCCACTCCTATTTTATGGTTTAAGAAAACTTTATTTAATCATTAATAGATTACCTCGACTCGAGTATCGTTAATTTTTCCTGGAGCTATTTAGTTTAAATTTAGCATAGTCAAGAATCTCTAATTGGGCTTCATGGGAAAGTATCTTCATGACATTAATTAACTCTTCCACATTACTTATTGTGTCTTTAAAAATAATCTTCGCTGATTGATTATCTTCAAATCCTTTTAAAATAAATTCTAAACTGGCTCCATACTTTTCATGTATAGATAGAACCGTTTCAACCGAGGGATTACAATGGCCTTGTTCTATATCGCTCAAAGTCCCTTGTGAGATATCTATTTGCTTGGAAAAGTCAATTTGGGTTAATCCCATTCTTTTTCTTAATAATCGAATGTTTTCTCCAATTTTATTCATAACTCCCCCAAATTTCTGATTCGGAAAGTGCTATTTCATATTCACACGATAGGATTCTCACTCCTATGAAAAGACACTTTCCGAAAATTTGAAATTCTAAGCAATAAATGCCCAAAACCCTTGATGTATAAGCATTTATCCTAATACTTATTATGAACTCTGTGACAATTCTTCAGATTTTTTATGACATTAGTACGTCCTGTGTATGACAACATTACGTATTACCCACACCATTCTTCAATATTTTCAAATACCTTGATCTTTTGTTCTAGCATTTCTAAACCTTCAGATATGTTTTTTGCAGAAACTACTGGTAACCATGATCCTTCGTTATTAAAGTAAGATGCCAGTTCAATTGCTTCAATATCAGCACCTTCTGTGATTTCTCTGATTTGGTCCAACTGTTCAGCAAGAGGCGAAGCAATCACCCATAGTTCTGTGCCATACCGAAATCGCCAGCTTTGAATATTCCAACCTTCATTACTTACCAATTTGTCGATTGTATTCAATGTCATTGAAAATCCCACCTTTATTTAATGTCTGGAACTAAGCAGAAACCTAACTTTAATTAAATCTCATTCAATAGACCGGTAAACAAAAGAGAAAATTCTTCTGCTTCTTCTTTAGAATATATTACATCTAAAAAATTTTAATAAAAGTTCGAACATAAATATCAGTGATGTTTAATTGTGTTTTGATTTTTTTAGTGCAAGATCAATTAAAACAATAATAATCACAAAAGCCTCCAGTGAAATCAGGGATCTTCCGATAAAGGACAACGGAAGAAACCAATTCATCCATACTGAGATAAGAATTAATAGCATTAGTGCAAAAGCAAATATATTAATCCATTTAGTTGCAAATCGATTTAACATTATGTAACACCCTCCCAATGTCTTATTTCGTTTGACGCTAAAGATCTGACTATAAATGGATTACGTACTCTATCAGATATTTGTTGCAATTTTTAATGGTTTTCGCTCATTTCTTGTAAAAAAACGAAAAGAAGGTTTTTTCACAAGTTAGTTCTAAGTTTTTGAGAGCTGTATCTTTCTCTTTTTCTAAATATCAATTATCATTATTGAGGTCTGTTATTTCTTCAAACAGTTTTATATCCTCGAGGTAAAAATGCCTTAAACTGTCTGCTGTAAATACACGCACCATCATCCCTCTTAATACAATTTAATATTTTGTAATTTCACCAGACGTTCGTCACCTGGATAATGCTTTTTAAGGTATAGAAGAAATGCATCATTTAATTTTTCATGTAACATTTTTGTAGTTTCAAAAATCAGTTTAGAATTATTAAGGATTTTCAAATTACTTTCCCATTCTCTCAGATCATCAGGCGTGCTCTGATTAAGCACGTCTCTCACTCTAAGTCGTTTTAACTGTTCACGAGCTTCTTTGCTCTGGGGGAATATTATTAAGGAATTGAGAATATTACGAATATAACTCATTCAAATCTACCTCCATACAACTTAATATTCAAACGGTGTTCATTCGGATTTGATTGGATAATTCTCCATGATTTCAGCCAATAAACGTTTTGCTTCTTCCGGATCTTCCGGAAGAGTAATCGCCTCTGCCTTTCCTTCTTTCACAAGCTCATCTAGCATTACTTGCGGGTTGAACTTTCGTTCAGATTTAGAGACGGTTTCGAACCATTCTTTCGCTCCAGGTACATTTTCAAAAGTTCTATTGAAATCATCTTTTTGCATATAAATCCTCCTTAAGATACTTAATATTCATTGAAGATCATTGCCCTCATAGGCGTGATTTAACTATTCTCCGTCTTTAGTTGAAAGAACATCAGTTCCGCAATCGTGTTGACTGAATCGATTATATTCATTCGTCCAAACTTGACAGCGTGGACACCACATTGTTACGACTTGTATTCTTTTTATTTTTGCCATCGCTCCGCAACGGCAATAAAAAAACTGGGTTCCATCCAGGTATTCTATTTGTGATGGTTTGTCAAAAATGTGATAGTGCTTACCTGTCAATTTTTCAAGGAGCTCATAGAGCCATTCTTTCATATGATCACTCCATGTTCATTTTGTTTCATTATCGTTTTCAGAGTCATAGAGGATTTCAGATCTCAATCCTCCGCCTGGCTGGTGCGGTCATGGTAGCAAATATAAAACTGGGGTCCTTCTTTTAGCGAATTTCACGTTTGAAAAATGGATAAGAGGATGCATCTTCTAATTCACTATCGAAGTTTTTATTATTTATTTCTTCAAGTGTACAATCAACACGAAGTGAAGTATTTATTCGATAATCTACAACTACTTTGCCATTATATCTTTCGATTTGCCCTTCTTTGAAGTCTCTTAACTCTTTAGAAAATACATAATCAACGGACTTAGGAGCAATAGTTTTTAGTTCTAAAAGCTTTGTCTTTATATAATCAAATGTTGCACGAGCATATTTTTCTGTCTTTACACGAGACGGAAATATCCCCTTGTGTGTTACATCATTACGGAAGGTTATATATTTATCTTTCATTAGAATAGGTGTTCGTTTAAATGTAATAAGGTAGAGCATGATGTAAGCGCCGTATTGCCGTTCAGACTGTTTACTTATCGCTTTCCAAGAATTTTGATACTCATCATCGAATGTTTGGCTAATAATTCTAAATACGTCTGAAGAATCGCTTTGCTCACCCCCATGTTCGTGGGCAAAAACAGCAATAGAGAATTCATGGAATCGTTCTATAGCAGCCGCGAAATTTGCTGCTGCTTCACGAGAATAACCATCGTTTAATGCATAGAGTCCCATTTCAAAAAGCATTTCAAAGCTATGATTTCTTAAAACAAGAACATTTTCATGACCTTCTTTGCAAGTAAACTCATAAACTTTTTCTTCAGTTAATTCTAATTCATACAGATGATCGTCAGCTTCATCTTCAAGGCTATTGCACATAGGGCATTTCGTTAACATTTTCATTGTAACCTCCGAGGTTTAATCTGGACGCAGTGTATAAAAACATTGATACGTCAGACTTCTAATATTTCTTAATCTCTATTTCGCTTTTCTTCAAAGTCAGTCAAAATTTGATGCAGAAGTTTGTGTTTAAAATGCCGGTATATACTCGAAGCAATATACCAAAGATTCGCGGATTAGATTCGGGTTCCTTCTTGGCATCTTACTTTGCCGCCTTACACTGATGGTATTTATGATTTGTACCAATCGAATGATAGATCGACTTTTTCCATTGCCGAGAGGATGGCCACCCTACAGTTGATATGAAAGGAGCAGGAACGTTCATAACACTTCTACACTATAAATACTAATATAATAATATATTAATTAAGTAATATGGGGAGTTAAGATTATTCAGCTCCTTTTGGTAAGTATCATGCCAATGCATAATTTCTAATAATTAATCCGATAACAAATAACAATATACCAAATACGAAAATATATATCTTTTTTTCTTTATGATCGAATATTTCCACGATAAGTATGAAAAAACTTGTAGCAAATAAACAGTAGGCTAATAATATGAGTAAAGAAGATATCATATCGATCTCCTTACATTGTTTCGCTTCTCTTCAAAGTCAGTCAAAATTTGCTCCGGAAGTTTACGTTTCAAATGTGCCGGTATATGTTCAAAGCAATATACCAATGATTCGCGGTTTAAGTTCGGAATCCTTCCTAGCAGCTCCCACTCGGTATTAGTCAGGTTCGTTTTACACTTCAGGCATTTATGGTTTGAAACCGCAAATGATTGCATTGGAGCGGCTCCATCCTCCACTCCTGCAGGTGGTCCATTCTGTAGTAAATGTGCAAGCGCTGGGTTCCCTGCCCAGTCCTCAAGCTTGTAGGGGGCGAGATCCTTCCAACCCATCTCATAAGTATCAATCGCGTCGATGAAAGCTTCATTGACTGCCTGATCGACCGCTGTACGAATTAACTTGGGCTCGGCAGCAGGATCTCCATTCATAATCGATACTCCGTAGCCATCACGAGTATAGGGTCCAATACGGATCTGTACGATCGCCTTTACATAGCGGTGTGGCACACTAATATCCAGCTCCTTAATCTCCTTATCCCACTCACTGCCTGTTGCAGTCTCAAGTCGATCTGTATAGACCTGGTTGGGGATATAAACCCCCTTCTTATCTTTTCGGTGTGTTACTGTCCCTTCCGGAAAGCGCTGCTTCAGCAAAGCTATGATCTCCTGATAGTTATCCATCCTCTCATACCTTTCTATTAGTCATATTTTTTCATGATTTTAGAGAACCGTTCATAAACCTGAATGGCCATGTTTACTCTTTCCGGTAATTCACGCAGGAGTTGCTGGAAATACTCTTCTCCGGAAGGTGTGATTTCATAGTAGCGGTTATACCGGTTATCGTCTTCCCACCTACTTGTGGCATGCCCCTTCTCAGCTAGCTTCTTCAATCGCTGTGACAGATAAGAGTCATTCACGCCCACACCATCAAGAGACTGAATAATAACCTGGTCAATTTGCTTGCCATAACGCTCGCCCTTCTGCAGCTCAGCCAGAACCATGAAATCAATGACTTGCTGAACTTTAACGACTGAACCAAGCGTAGACTCTTTTTCTACCTTATCTGTATTTCTCATTTGTCTGTATCCTTTCTATAATCCAATCGCTATGCGTATGGAAAGAAAAATGAAGTTTTAAATTACTTTTAGTTTGTTCATAGCATTTTGGAAAGCATTCTGGTATAAATCAATCAGATTGGCAAGAACAATAGTAAAGTCATTTTGATTTCCGTATTTCTGCTGAATCTCATGAAGCTCTAAGGCTGATGGTGAGAAGTAGTCATACATTTTTGCAATATCAGTTTCACTAATTCCTCTAAAGTGAATCTCAGGAGCCTCTATGACTTCGAAATACCAAACATCATCGTTGTTCAGTTGATCTATAGAATACTTTCTCAGTAGTTGATCACGAACCCAAGTAACATGGCCTTTAAGTATCCAAGGCATTTGTCTTTTCAAGTGATCACCATCCAGTCTGTAACGTCTCAATGTCTTCTCCCTACCAGTAACTTGCCCGATGGGGGAGAGCTTAAACCCCGCTCCTAGAACAGAGATACAAACTCCCAAAGAAAACTCCTTATACTCCTAATTATACCATAACACACGTGATAATAACATACGTGTTAGCACGTATTCACATTATTTAGCCGCATCATTCCCCTCTTTATCTGTATCTCCTCCCTTTATACCGCACTTCAACACTCTCCGTACTTAGACTCCACTTAGTAACAGAATTCAACTCTACATCTATATCCGTGTTTATTCTTTTGCTATCTACGTATCCAGTCGAAAAGTTCAACTCTACTACTAAATCCGGATCAAGTTACAATTTTAGATGGTTTGGGGGGCGGAGCGGCGCGGAAGGCAAAAATCGGGTTAAAAGGTAAACCCAAAAGATCCAAAAATGCAGGTTACAACTGCAGGAGTTTATTATCGGCTATGTTGAAGAAATGGGTTCAGAAATAGACATAGGAATCATAGTCTTTCCTGGATAGATGATAGATTCGTGAATATGCTTACGTGCAGTGTCCCAAAGGGACAATACACATAAATAGAATTATCGATGTAGCTAAGCAGCCGTATCGAACGAACAAAATAGTAGCAAACAATCAGTGAAAGAAGTAGAAATGCGGGGATCAAGCTCGTAGGAGCGGGACGCTGGGGACGGTATGCGTGTAAACACGTATGTTTAAAACACGTATTCATACGGAAATATATGTTTATGAGCCTTGTTTTACAAAGGAATTAGGCCTGAATACGTATGCTGTTATAACTGTATACATATTGTTGATGTCACGCGAAATTCTGAATGGTTAAACCGTAATAGTTCGTATGAACGCACTAGACCTATCCATAATAAACCCAGAGCAGTCTAGGCAATAAAGACTTAGACTACCCTGCTTTATGAACAAACTTTTAAATCAATGGAACCAGATTAAAAAAATAGCTGTAATTTTAAGAACAACGGTTTAAGACAAGTTCCCTTATTTATATCTTTGGTATAAATTTATCTGGGTTCATTTTGATTTGAGTCGCGATAATGCTATGCACCTTCTCAATATCCTCATAGGTGCTTTCCCAATCTAAGAATGAGTCATTAAGTGGATCTATAAAATTATCCTTTTCCTCGTAATCTATCCATTCTAAGGTTACTGCAGCCTGTTTCCAAAAGTCATCCTCATTTTCTTTTAATGATTCTTTATAGTAACTGAGTTTTTCTAGGATTGTTTCGTCAGATCCATCCTTTATAACATTCTCACCAAAAATTTTTGTAACCTTTTTCAGCGCGTCTCCATAGTTCGGAAGTGTGCCTACAAGCCAGTTCTCCAGTTCATAAATCAAACTATTGTATTGATTTACTTTGTTTTCAAATTTACGGAAAATCTCTGAACGTGATGCTTTGAGTTCTAAAAAAACTACATAGTTCCTTAATAGATCTATTTCTTCGGTTGCCTCGTCAAAGGCTCTTTTACTATTATATAATTCGACGTGCAGATCTTGTGCTTCGCGAATCGCCATATTAAGATTGCTATTAAGCTCCCTTACGGTTTCGACTTTTGTTAATGCTTCATTATTAAGCTGTTTCATTTCAATTAGCTTTGTCTCTACCTCTTCTACTTTAGATGAGAAGGTCCTTTTGGAAATCCAGACAAACATTCCGCCGAATAATGTAAGTCCAGCAACAATAACAGCAATCAATGACAATAGAGCGTTAATATTTCCTTCAAGAATTGCTATTCTCGTTTTTTGAGTATCTATTAATTGCTGGGTGATCTCTTCCTTCGTAAGTGTATCCCCTGGTTGCTGAACCATTGTCTGTAGATCTTCTTTTGTGACCATATCCATCTTGAGTTTTTCCAAACTGTTTTGTAATTGATCGCTCGTAACAAAATTGCTTTCCGTTGCTGCATTGACGTTTAAACCCGCTGAAAAGATACTAATTAAAATACAAAACGCCAGTACCTTAAGCCTAAATGTTTTATTCATGTGTCCTCCTAGTATTTATCCACTTTAAATCTCCTAAAGAGTAGGAAAGACTAAGAAAATTGCCTAGCCTCCTTCTTAATCTCATCAAATATTACCACATGCTGAATAAATAGAGGAATGATATTGTATCCTCCCGTAAGTTAATGTCGTTCCCAGCCTATTAAAATTCGGTTGGTGATTTATTATTTCTACAGAATAGTCCACCTTATTCAGGAACGACTAAGCTATAAAATCGTATAGATTTGTAATGGATATAACATCGTAGAATTGCAACATTTCTAGAGACGAAAGAGGTTGCCTATGAGCAAAAATAAAGCCCATAAAAATAAAAAAAGCAAACATAGAAGTCCCAAAAACCCCGTACTTGAGAGTGGATCTAATACCTCTTACCCTATAGGGATTGAGCTCCTAAAACAAAGAGAAAGTCTCATTAAAACCTCTGATAAGACTTTCATTCTTGCGAAATGGGATAAAAGGCTCTACTTAGACAAGATACGCCTAGTCTTCTCTCCAATAACGCTCATCCCAATGATTGTCACCTGGATAGAGACGCCACTCCATAAGTTAGGGGCAGCACCTCACGAGCTACAAAACACATTTCCTATTATTCTAAAAACAGTTGAGATTTGTGATACGGTTATGTATTGGTTACAAACTAGCGGGTACATCCAGATACTATACCTTCTATTATCCATTAATTTCATTCAGATATTATACAAACATGCTAAGCATAATAATCAGTTACAAGAGAAAATGACACCACAGATAATCTACAAAATGCTATTCGACTTAGTTTTGTTATACTCTGCAACACAATATTTCCCTGGAGTAATGGGCTCCATATTAGCTAAGGGAACAATCCTGTTAATCGTTCTAACTATTCCTTACTTAATTCAGATACGTCACTATCAAAAACGAAATGGATCATTTGATCCCGATCAGTTGTTAAAACGGGAACGTAGAAAAGAAAATAAACGTCTAAGGAAATACAAATAAACAGTAGAACGAACCTATTCAGAATAGGACATTCTACTGTTTTTTTATAATCTAAAGTATCCTCATTTATGAATCATCATACGATTACCCGTTCCAGGACCGGCAATCTCAGCTTGCCAGCTTTTGTCCAGTGACGAAAACGAACCTCTATCTTCACAAACGGCTCAACGTATACAAAATCCTTTGTTTCTCGAACGGCTGCTTGCTTGAGAAATGGAAAAACAGTTTTCCCGATCGGGGTGTTAAGTCCGTGTTCAAGTAAACCGGCTGAGATGATCTTTCCATTACGCTCGACCCCTATAGACCAAGCATGTGTTTTCTTTGAAAAACCCGTGACAATGCATTCTTCTCTATTATATACAACGACGCGTTGCCAAATCCCCCGAGGTCTTTGCCCCTTATAATAGAGACTATCTCTGCGCTTTAGCACGATGCCTTCCAGCTCTTGCTCGCGGCACTTTTCATAGAGAGGAATAAAACCTTGTTCTACATAACGAATACGTTTAATGAACTCATTCTCCTTCACCGCTTCATCAAGCAATGCTTTACGCTGCATAAGTGGTAAAGCGGTCGTATCTTTCCCCTTGTATGACAATATATCAAAGGCCACAAAGCATAATCCAGGTGTAATCTTCTTTTGCCGTGTAGACTGAAACCGCGCCATTGTGGATGCAAAGTCAGGTTTTCCCGTACTAGTATCACAAACAACGATCTCACCATCTAGTTTGGTTCCAAAATCAATTGCAGCTGTCGCAGCTTCAGTGATCTCATCAAATCGAGAGGTTATTTCATTATGATGCCGGCTATATATTCTCGTTCTACTCTCTTTACCAACAATACCGCGTATACCATCTATTTTTAGTTCTGCTATATGAAGATCTGACTCAAATGGAACATCTACTTCATCTAGTAACATTGGATCAGTAAACATTATCATCACCCATTATAGCGTAACAAACTCTATGAGTGATTGATATCGGTAGATGGTGGTAATCATCATTAAACATCATAAAATATTATGGTCTAGGTAGCCGCTTATACAATGCTGGTCCAATGTATAAAACCCTAGGTAAAGAAATGCAAACCAACATTTCCCCGAGCTTATATGTATTTGTCCAAAGAAAATAAAGTATTAGACTGGGTTGGTTGATTTGACGCTGTTTCAGAGTTTGAAAAATATCAGGTATTGAAAAATAAGTTTTAGACTGACCCAAATATTTTCACCAGCGGCAGCCCTGAACGAGAAAATAAAGTATTAGACTGCCGCCGCTTTGTTGAACTAACGTGTCCCGTTAGAATTCCTGTAAACTGAATAATTTGGAGTTTGAACAAAAACGAGCGCCTCGGTAACATGGGAGTTGGATACGGGTCTACAGCCCTTTTAATCTCACCATTTAGGAGGTCGCTCTACTATGAAGTTTAAAGCTCAAGACAAGCAAAATCAACTCATTGAAAACATTACCGTTCATCATTTGGTCATTGGCGTAGACATCGCCCAAGAAGTCCATGTGGCCCGCGCGGTCAGCTTTCGTGGGATTGCTTTGGGAACTCCGCTCGAATTCGGTAACCATCGTGAAGGGTTCGATCTGTTCGAACGCTGGATCCAAGATCTACTCAAATCCTACAAACTTAGCAGCGTCATAGTTGGTATGGAACCCACTGGCCACTACTGGTTTAGCCTGGCACGTTGGCTCCTCGATCAAGGCATGGAGCCCGTTCTGGTTAATCCTCATCTCGTCAAAAAGAACAAGGAAAACCGAGATAATACACCGTCTAAAAGTGACCATAAAGATGCGCTTGTCATAGCAGACATGGTCAAAAACGGGTACTACTCCCCTGTTCGTTTTCATCCCGAAGATTACGAGGAACTACGTATTCTAATGGCGAACCGAGAGACGGTTACCAAGCGCCTCAACGCTGCGGTTAATCAGATTCATCGCTGGGTAGACATTGTTTTCCCTGAACTTCGTCAGGTTTTTAAAATCCTCACTTGCACCAGTGCAATCGCAACACTCCGACTCTTCCCCTTGCCAAAAGAGATCCGTCTGTTAAATACGGAACAGGTCCTTGCCGGTTGGAAGCAATATGTAAAGCGTCATGCTGGAGTTAAACGTGCTGAGCTACTCATTTCACTTGCGAAATCCAGTGTGGGTGCCACTCAGGCACTCCACGCATACAAGCTCCATCTTGGGCAATTGCTCGAAGAATATGACCTGGCCCAGCGCCAGCTTGAACAAATTGAGCATGAGCTCCGCCTCATTCTTAAGCGTATTCCTTATGCACAGAAGCTCCTTGAAATACGAGGCATCTATGTTACGAATCTAGCTGGTGTACTCGGTGAGGCTGGTGATCTAAGCGGATATACGCACGGAAATGCTTTACTGCGTCATGCTGGGTTAAATCTAGCTGAAGCTAGCTCCGGGAAATGGCGAGGAAAGATGGTGCTCAGCAAACGAGGCCGGCCACGTTTACGTCATTTTCTTTATCTCATGACAATGAGTATGGTTATGACAAATCCGGAGATACGAGCGGCACATCGTTATAATGTAGAGGAAAAGAAACTGAAGAAGATGAAATCCATTATGAAATTAATCGGTAAAGTAGCGAGAATGCTAGTCGCATTGGCTAAAAGCAGTACCGCTTACGAACCGATCAAGGTATTCCCACAAGCAGCATAAAACCAATTAATCCTCATCGACTCATGCATTCGCAGGATAACAAGAAGCACGGAGTATCGGGAGACGTTACGCAAAAGGGCTCGGACCCGTTCCGTTAGAAAGACCGACCTCCACCCCTTAGTTAGATGTGACGAAGGAATGAAAGGGCTATGACCCGTTGAGACATGGGAGTGAGAATCGCTAGGGCGAAGTGGAGACGTGCATATAATGGAACAATATGGGTGATCCTTATTCACCCTTATTTACGCATGCCCAATTCCCCATCTCCCAGCCACCGGCTCCTTCATCATCCTCTTCATCACTTTAACTACAGGATGAAATCCTGCGAATTCATGAGTCTGAGTGAGGAAACTGAATCATTTCGAGGGAGCTTAACGACATGACGCGCGGGTCCGACGGACTTCGCCATGCAGAATTGTCTGCCTGATTGCTCTTCCTAGAAATGCTTCGGACAGAATCAAGGAGTGAATGCGACTCAGCAGGAAAATGGTGTTACAGGATGTCAACGCCTTCTTAGAGTTACTACTATATAAATCACAATAATAAAGTATCAATGATTTGATGAAATTTCATTCTATTCTCGTCTAATTCAGATATTCCATATCCTTTCATAAACTCATCTATTTCTTCTTTCCTATCTGTATAATAAGTAAGGCTTTTTACAAGATAATAAATATCATAGTATGGATCTGATATCCCTGATGCTCCTAAATCAATAAATGCTTCAATACGTCCATTATTTATCATAACGTTTCCAGATCCATAGTCACCATGGGTAAAAACTAGTTCCTCTGTCGACGCTTTATTCATGGGGTACCACCAACATTTTGACATGAAACCCACTCTAATACATTAAATGGAAAATAAATAAAATGGTTTCCTACGTTAAGTGTCAAATCGTCTCTTTGACCATGATGACTAACGTCTCTGTTTTATTAAAAGTAATACTATAATACAAATCAGTTATGATCCCAAGAATAGACAATCCTGTCTCTTTGGTAACAAACTTTGTGCTAAGCTGAATTATGACTTAAAAAAAATAAGGTAAGGCCTTTCTACCTGCCTGCCCATTATTTTCTAAAATTAAGTAAAATAATTCTTAACGCCAAACCTATTACGAGTCCCAGTGGCAAAGATAGAATCGGTAACCAAATCGGTCCAAGTAACATCCCAAATATTTTTAAATTTGGGGAATAAATGACCCCAACCGTTACGAAATAAGCAGCAAATACGAACGGAAGAAATGAATAGAGAGCTTTCGCTCCCCCGACATTTCGGTAACCATCCCACATTGCAAACATATAAAGACACGGATAAAACATCAGCCATTGGTAATTGGTTTGCTCGATCGCTTGGTTTATTTCGCCATGAAAACTCAAAAGAATTGCTTTATTAAAGTTCGCTTGAACGTTGATAAGTAACTCCAAAGCAATGAATAATATTCCTTTCACGTATTTACCGCTTAAGAGCTGACCAAATCCTGGAAGGGCTATATTCCAAAGCAATATTTCAACAGAACGGTCGTCTTTTCTCATTTCCTTCCTACTTTACATTCACTTGTGAAAAACTATGTTTTTATTTGTAATCTATGTTTAATCCCATTTCTAATCTTTTTGCATAAGAAATGCTATGTAGCAAGTTTCCCCCATTTCCTTCCTTGTTTGTAAAAGAACATAAAAGAGGTTTTTATTATATACAACTTAACCCAAATTCTTATGTGCTTGCTAATTGATCTCTGTCGGTTGCTTGAGGCGGTTGCTCTAACCATTCGTTCTCAATCATAATATTCGTTCCGTCTTCCGCAAATTGTGAAATTTCTGCCGTTAGTCTAACGTAATTGGCTCCTAAATCACGTCTGGGGCTCAAACTGAGTGCTCTGCCATAATGGGCAATTCCTATGGCGTTTAATGTGGCAGTTTGGAACATCATCAGTTTATCTGAAAATGGCGTAACTGTTGACTCAGTCGGCATTGTATCCCATGCACTAGCTGAAGGTAGAAATTCTTTACTTAATAATGAACCAAAAATTTCAACATGCTTGTCAGCAATATCTCTCCCTCTTACCATATAATCACGGACTTGTTTGGATTTCGCGACCTGACTAAATCCCATAAGTAATGTTCGTCCTAACTGATTTTGTATCAGATTAAAATAAATTTGGGACATTTCAATCGCGTTTAAAGGGCGTCGATGACCGAACCATCCAGCTATATAACTTTGTTTTTGAACATATTCCACTTTTTTTGAAACAGGGATAAATGGTGCTCGGATGAAAGTTCCCTTTGTTAACATGATTTCCGTAGCCTTATTAAGAAGCCTTGCTGATTCATTTAAGCATTCAGTAAAGTATTCACATATATCCAAACGGGCACAATTTGACAAACTCATGGTGTAAAATTCCATCCCCATTTTTCCTACATTTTGAATATAAAAAAGGTAAAAATCATCCGTAAATAAACGAGGAGCTTCTTTATTAACATCTGTATTTAGGGGTAGCGTCAGGAAAATGCGGATTTACAACGATAAGGAAACTTTTCCTATAAAAAAAGCCGATTTCAAGGAATCGACTGTTGAACTAAAGCACCCGTTACTTTAAGTATACTAATTCACAATCCAAATTATAATTTTAACATAAGTTGCCAATTCCTTAGTTATTTATCAGAGGAATTAGCTTAGTTATTAGGGCGTGTTTTGCTAATGAATTATTCAGTTGACACAAATTTATGTCATCTTGGTAAAATAAGTGCCAAATAAGTAGCCATTTCTCTTTCTTTTTGTAGATAAACATTGTTAAACCAACAAAAATTAGCAATCCATTTTATATGCTAATGGGATTGCTAAAAGGTTTGTTATTTTATGTTTTGTACTATTAAACCGAACCAGGTTAGTATGATGGCACGCTGCTCTGCTTATATTTATTCAGTATGAAGTAACAATTGATCTAAATCCATTATTTTAATTTTCTTTTTCGGTAACTGTTTAATCAATCCAAGTTCTTCTAGAGTAGTAAATTTACGGCTGATTGTTTCTGGTGTGGTACCAAGATACGAGGCTAAATCCTTTTTGGACATTGGTAAGGTAACCGTTGGACTATTGCCACTTCCCTTTTCAACATTTTCAGCTAAAAAGGATATAATGCGGGATTCTACATTTTCAATTGCTACTTGTGTGGTTTGTTTTTCAGAATCCTTCAAACGTATCGTTACTTCTGACAGTATTTTTAATGGGATCTGCGGATATTCCACCAAATACTTCTGTAAATCCTCTCGTTTAATTAAACAAATGGATGTATTTTGTAGTGCTTCCGCATAATTTTCATGAACACTTCCAGGTTGGAAAATGGCCACTTCACCTGTAAAATCACCTGGATTTAAAATGCGAACAAGTTGTTCTTTTCCGGAATCCGATAAGCGGTAAATCCGAGCCTTACCTGAATTGATAATATATAAGGTGTCATCTTCCTCACCTGCACGGAATAACATTTCCCCTTTTTGTAGATGAAGTGTCTTGGCAGATTCCGCAATCAAATCCATTTGTGAGTCTTCCAGATGGTTGAAAATGGGAACGATACGAATACATTCTGTATGTCCATGTTGGTGATGACAACATTGATTTTGTTCCAAAATAACCTCTCCTTTTTATAAAAAGCCCAAGAGGGCATCTTAGGCTTCCATTCTATTTACTCGATTAAGCAGGTTTTACCTTTGATTTGACAACAGGATATCCTAAGTCTTCAATTGATTTTTCGATATCGTTAATAGCGACTGCATCTGAATCAAAGTCTACTTTTACTTTACTTGCATTGAATAATACTTTCAAGCTACCTTGATGAACACCGTTTATTCCTTTCACCGCATTTTCAATCTTTTGCATACAAGATGGGCAAGATAAGGTTTCTAATTGAATGGTTGCTTTTTGCATAAATCATTTCCCCTTTCTTATTTTAACGATCGTAAACCAAGTTCATTCTTTTGGTTTTGAGTTATTTTAAGCCTGATAGGCATTATCTACTTCTGATAACATTTCGTAGGTGCCTGCATATGTTTCACAAACATCTCCAGGAATGGTGTAGTTGTCTGTGATTTTTCGTAATTGAGCAAATTCAGCATCTAAGTCAGGTTTGTTCGTACCTGCGTCCTTTATCTTTTTACTGATTTTATCGAATAGTTCACGTACTTCAAAGGCTTCTGGATGGTTCTTACCATGGGCCCGTGTAATCGCAGTAGTGTATAAATCCAGTTTTTCAAAATGGTTTGTTATTATTTCGTTAAATGTTTGTTCAGACATTATTATTTCCCTCTTTCTATAAATAATTTTTGTTATGTGTGTTTGTCTTAGGCAGATTTTACTTTTGATTTAACGACGGGGTATCCTAAGTCTTCAATTGCCTTTTTGATATCGTTAATGGTGATCGTTTCTGAATCAAAATCTACTTTTACTTTACTGGCATTGAATAATACTTTTAAGCTATCTTGATTAACCCCGTTTAATCCTTTCACCGCATTTTCAATCTTTTGCATACAAGATGGACAAGATAATGTTTCTAATTGAATAACTGCTTTTTGCATGAATTATTTCTCCTTTCATCTTATCTTTGATTTTTTTGTTTTCCCTCTTCTTCTTTACAATTTAAGTATAGCTCAGGTTCAACGAAATGAAATTGACGCAAATCAAGTTTTAAGAAAAAAGTAGGGGAGTATTTTGTTCTTCCTACCTGAATACTTCCCCTTTATCATTCATCAAGACCGCTTTCTATTAAAATTATTCTCTCAACCGGTATCGAAGCAATCTCATACCATTCAAGATGACTACTAAGATACTTGCTTCGTGAACCAACATCCCGATTGACATATTCATCCATTCACTAAATAGTAGGCTGGCAAGTAAGACTACTACCACACCAACTGCTATGGTAATGTTCTGTTTCATGTTTCTTGAAGTTGATTTTGTCAAGCCTAATGCGTGTGGTAAACGACTAAAGTCAGAATTCATTAAAACGACATCCGATGTTTCAATTGCAACATCTGTTCCACTTCCCATGGCGATTCCGATATCCGCTAAGGCTAATGAAGGACTATCATTCACTCCGTCACCGACAAAGGCAATGATTTGGCCTTTTGCTTGCATTTTTTCAATATATGCTGATTTTCCTTCTGGAAGCATATGACCGTGTGCTTCTGTTAATCCAAGTTCTCGAGCAACTAAATCTACGGTTCCTTGGTTGTCCCCTGAAAGAACGACTAGGTTTTTGACTCCAAGTTTTTTTAGGTTTTGAAGATTTTTTTTAACACCTGGGCGGATTTGATCCCGAATACCCATCAGAACTTTTAATTCTCCGTCGACCGCAGTTAACACAAGAGAATTCCCATTTTTCTCAAAGCGTTCGACATCTTTTTTAGCTTTTTCACTTAATTTCACATTATCTTTTTCCATTAAAGCTACGTTACCAACGGCTATACGATGAACACCTATTTTTGCTACAATTCCGCCACCTTTAACGACTTCGGTTTCTTCAACAGTAGATAAAGTTGTCTCGCCAATATCCTGTAGGACAGCTTTTGCTAGTGGGTGGTCCGATTCACGCTCCACACTTGCTAAGTAACCTAGAACTTCTTCAGTATTGTTTCCGTAAAATTCTTTTTCGGCAACTTCAGGGTTTCCTACTGTCAATGTTCCTGTTTTATCAAAAACGATAGTATCTACTCTGCTAAAGTCATTGATAACTTCACTACCTTTTAGGAGGACACCATTACGTGCACCGTTTCCGATACCGGCAACGTTGGATACAGGAACCCCGATAACTAATGCACCTGGACATCCTAAAACAAGAATCGTGATAGCTAGTTCAATATCTTTTGAGAATAGCCAAACAATAAAACCAAGGACTAAAACAGCTGGTGTATAATATTTAGAGAATCGATCAATAAACCGCTCTGCTTCTGATTTGGAATCCTGTGCTTCTTCAACTAATTCGATAATTCTACCAAATGTTGTATCTTCCCCTACACGGTCAGATTGAATTTGAATCGTTCCATTTTCTAAGATTGTTCCCGCAAATACTTCAGAATCAACCTTTTTGCTTACTGGAACTGACTCTCCGGTAATACTTGCTTCATTGATGTGACCTTCACCTGTTAACACGGTTCCATCTACGGGGACTTTTGCACCCGTTTTGACTAATAAAATGTCACCTTCACCTACATCATCGACATCAACTTCTTCAAATTCTCCATTTTCCATTTGCTTTAAAGCACTTTCTGGTGCCAGCTCTGTTAATTCTTTAATGGCAGAACGTGTTTTGTTCAAGGTACGTTGCTCCAAGTAAGAACCAAATAAGAATAAGAAAGTAACGATGGCTGATTCCTCATAATTTTGAATCAATACTGCCCCAATTACTGCAATGGTAACTAAAACATCAATACTGACAACTTTTACTTTTAATGCCTGATAGGCTAGAATCGCAATTGGTGCTACACCAAGAATAGATGCAATGATGAGCGACCAATTGAAAATGGCCATGTTGTCTAAGGAAAATCGTCCGAAGAATGCAAGTGCAATCAAAATTGCACTGATCAGTGTAATGGAATTCTTTTTACTTAATATATATCTTTGCATGTTGATTCCCTCCAATTTCATTTTCATTTGTATTCCTTGTTGATGACTCTAGTATAGGATGTTTCTATGAAATAAAAATTGATTCGGATCAAGTTCTATTGTAAAAGTGAAAAATTATAAAAGAACAGCAAACTAAAACGCTCAGAAAATATTCTGAGCATCTTTATCTTAATATTTAATTTTTCTTCTTCAACTAAACTGCACCGTTAGTTTAAGTAGAAACCTTCACAATCTCAATAGAGTAAAGACTATTGAGACATATCCAAAATACCTCTAAATTAGGATTTACAATGTCTCATAAGACTTGTATCAAATTGCTTAACGTTGTAAATTCGCATTTTCCTGACGCTACCCCATTTACTGAAAATCCGTCTGGAATGGGATGTTGTTCCTCGGTGAAAATAGATTGTAACTTTTGAACGTGCGCTTGAGAAAGCTGTATTGCAAATTCAAGAATGGAACGAATTTCTGTATCGTCCACATGGGACAAGAAGCTTCCAATTGTGCAGATTGCTGAGGTGTCACTCATATAATTCGACCAAAGGTTCGCAATTTCAGCCGATGTTAATTCTATCTTATGGTTTGTTACCAATACCATAACCTCCCAAAAGCAATTTAATCTTAATTTCCCCTCCCAAAGCATTATTATTCATTTATGTAAATAAGAACATGAGAAGTTACTATTAAATCAAACTTCCCTTTAACGAACGTTTTAGGGATGAATTTTTATTTATCAGTAATTCACTAATTTTTGTTGTTTTACCTTCCCTAAAACCTTCCCTTTAACATCTTCCCTAAAATTGACGATTTATCCGAATTAGGGAATAATTGTTTCAGAAGGAGAGGATAAAATGGGGAAAATTTTTGGGTATGCACGTGTTTCTACTCAAGACCAAAACTTAGATCTTCAAATTGACTCTTTAGAGAAAGCAGGCGCAGCTGTTATTTACAAAGAGAAAATGACCGGAACGAAAAAAGAACGCCCAGAATTAGAGCAACTTCTTAAGGCTATAAGTGAAGGAGATTCTGTGGTCGTTTATAAATTGGACCGTATTTCAAGATCTACAAAGCACCTTATTGAGTTGGCCGAAACCTTTGAAGACAAAAAGGTCAATTTTATTTCTATACAGGATAGCATTGACACATCAACAGCTATGGGACGCTTTTTCTTCCGAACAATGGCGAGCATCGCTGAATTAGAACGGGATATTATCAGTGAACGTACAAAATCCGGATTACAATCTGCAAAAATGCGAGGTCGGAACGGTGGAAGACCCTCAAAGGATCCTAAGTTGGTGGAACGTGCTTTAAAACTACATTCTTCAAATCAATATAGCATCAAAGAAATTACAGATATGACGGGTGTAAGTAAATCTGTTTTGTATCGAGCTTTGGAAAAAATTTAAATCTTTGATGAATAGGGGGCATTTCCTATGTACCTGAGAGCAAGAGAACTACTTACACCTGATCAAAGAAAGGATTTTTTGACAATCCCTTCTACTTTAAGTAATTGGGAACTGGCCTACTACTATACCCTTACACAAGATGATATTGAGGTAATAAGGCGTAGAAGAAGAGATCATAATCGATTGGGATTCGCTATTCAAATCTGTCTTTTTCGTTATCCAGGTTGGACAATTTCAGATATTAAAAGTATTCCTGATAAAGTGATAAACTATGTTGCTAAACAGCTACAAGTAGACCCAAATGAATTTAAACTATATTCCGAACGAGAGCAAACGAAACATGAACATATGGAAGAAATACGAAAATATTATGGCTTTACCAATTTTTCTGTCCATTTATATCGTGTTATTTCACAGACACTGCTCCCCCATGCAATTGAAAATGGTAACTCCATGTTCTTAATAAGGATGACTTTAGAGGAAATGAGAAAGCGAAAAATCATATTGCCAGCTATGACAACGATTGAAAGGTTAGTATGGGAAACACGCCGAAGGGCAGAGGAAAAAGTATACAACTCACTATATAAACCGTTATCTCAATGGCAAAAACAACAATTGGAGAAATTAATTGATACCCCATCTGATAAATCAAAAACTAAGCTTGGATGGCTCAGGGAAATACCAGGTCAATCATCGCCAGATGCCTTTCTAAAAGTAATCGAGAGATTAGAACTTGTCCGTTTATTCAATCTTTCAAAAGGGAGAGAAACTATTCACTCGAATAGGCTTCTTCAGCTTGCTAGGCTGGGCGCGCGATATGAACCTCATTCTTTTCGAAGATTTAATGAGAATAAAAGATACGCTATTCTTGTAGCTCACATTTTAACTCTTAGTCAGGATTTAATCGATCAAGCTATTGAAATTCATGACCGACAAATTATGATCTTACAATCAAAGGGTAGAAAAGCACAAGAAGAACTGCAAAAGCAGAATGGGAAATCTATCAATGAAAAGATATTGCACTTTGCGGATATTGGAGAAGCTTTAGTAAAAGCACGAAATGAAGGGCTAGATCCATTTAAAGTATTAGAGAAGATAATGCCTTGGGAAAAGATCGTTGATTCTATAGAAGAAGCAAAACGTTTAGCTCGTCCTATGGACTACGATTACTTAGATTTGTTAGTCACCCGGTTTACTTACCTTAGAAAGTATACACCTATACTACTTAGCAAATTGGACTTCCATACAACTCAGGCTTCTGAACCTTTATTTCGCGCTATTAATGTCTTACGTGAAATGAACGAAAATAAGAAACGCCATGTTCCCGAAGGCGCACCATTGGATTTTGTACCAAAGAGATGGAAAAAATATGTGTATGATGAAGATGGAAATATTAATCGAAAGTATTATGAATTAGCAGCATTAACCGAATTAAAAAATCATATCCGTTCAGGAGATATATGGGTTGTGGGAAGCAGGTTACATAAGGATTTTGAGGAATACTTGGTCTCCAAAGATAATTGGGATGAAACTAAGAATACAGGCAACAGGTTAGCCGTTGGTATGTCTGCTCAAGAATATATAATTGAGAGAAATGCATCTTTAAATGAAAGATTAGATTATATCCTGGAAAACCTTGATTCTCTTGAGGGGATAAGTATTGACAAATCAAGGATACGGCTAGACCGTTTAGAGAAAGATACACCGGAAGAAGCCAAATCTCTTAGCCAAACTTTATATAACATGTTACCTCGGGTAAAACTTACTGATTTATTGATGGAAGTTTCCAATTGGACAGGATTTGATGAACACCTAACTCATGCATCTAATAACCGCCCTCCTAAGGGGGAAGAAAAGTCTATTGTAATGGCTGCGATTATGGCTATGGGGACGAATATCGGCCTGACTAAAATGGCTGAAGCGACACCGGGAATCACCTATCATCAGTTAGCTAATGCAGCCCAATGGCGATTACATGAGGATTCTTTAAGTAAAGCTCAAGCAACTTTGGTAAATTTTCAACATCACCTTTCTTTATCAAAACATTGGGGAGATGGTACTACCTCTTCTTCAGATGGAATGCGTGTACAAGTTGGCGTTTCTTCTCTTCATGCTGATGCTAACCCACACTATGGAACAGGGAAAGGCACTACTATCTATAGATTCACCAGTGATCAATTTTCTTCTTTTTATACAAAGGTTATTAACACAAACGCTCGAGATGCCGTCCATGTTATAGATGGGTTGCTTCATCATGAATCAGAATTATCCATTGAAGAGCATTATACGGATACAGCTGGTTATACTGATCAGGTTTTTGGATTAAGCCATATATTAGGTTTTCGCTTTGCTCCTAGAATGCGAGATCTATCAGACTCTAAACTTTATGTCATGGATAAATTCAATGATTATTCAAAGATTGATAGCATTCTACGAGGGAAAATCAACATTAAGGTTATTCAAGATAACTATGATGATGTCTTACGATTAGCACATTCCATACGTGAAGGTAAAGTGTCGGCTTCACTTATTTTAGGAAAGTTAGGGTCTTATTCTCGACAAAATAAAATGGCAACAGCATTGCGTGAGATGGGCAGAATTGAAAAAACAATCTTTATATTAGACTATATTTCAAATGAAACCTTACGTCGGCGTGTCCAAAGAGGATTAAATAAGGGCGAAGCTATGAATGGATTGGCAAGAGCCTTATTTTTTGGGAAACGTGGAGAGTTAAGGGAAAGAGGATTGCAAGATCAACTTCAACGGGCTAGTGCCTTAAATATTCTTATAAATGCTATCACAGTTTGGAATACAGTTTATCTCACAGAAGCCACAAAGATATTAAAAGCAAAGGGATTATTAAAAGAGCAGTTATTACCTCACATTTCTCCATTAGGTTGGGAACACATTAATTTGTTAGGAGAATATACATTTGATGAAAAAAAGGTACCTTCAAATGAATTGCGTCCATTAAAGATATAAAGATTCGGCTGATTTTTCCTTAGAGTTGGATAAATCAGCTTTCCATTTCCATTTATTGTCTTACCGTGGGTTTTATGTCAAAATGTTGGCGCTACCCCTTCATCTCCAAAAAATCAATCAGTTGCTCAATAGTATGGTTGGAAATGAGTTATTAATAGCCTCTATGACTTCATGTTTTCTCTCATTAATATTGTTTTTGACCATATCAATCAGTTTTTCTGGCAAAAAATCATTGAAAAAGCAATTATCAATGGGAACATTGTGTATTGTTCTTAAACCTTCTCCTAAAATATAGCCTAGACTTTTATCTCCCTCTTCCTGCTGGTATTCTTCCGCAGTACAACCTTCTATATAGGTCATAACTAAATATTCCTTTCCATTCTCCACCTGATAACTTATTACTTTAGGAGAAGGAATCACATCATTTACCCATTTTAGCCTATCTGCTTCGTCCATTAAACTTCCAGAATCTTTAACGTTTTTTTCTTTCAGCACATATTTTACAGAATTATCAAACTCTAAAATGTACAAAGATTGATAATGTCTTCCTTTTTCAATGATTGTAGTTTTAAGTAATTCTGAATGACTTACTAATTTACTTGGTATTGAGAATAGGTTATTCATCATTTTGTACTCCTCATTTGTGTATCTTGGCGTTATTTCCAATAACGTCTTATTCACAGACTCTATAAATAATTTCATATGTAGGGTATTCGCGAAATTTTTATACTAACCTGCCAGTTAGCTTAATGCTATTCCCATTCTAACAATTAACTCAGACTACTAGTTTATATTCGTTTAACAACAATATTGAGTTCCTTTAAAAAAGACCCCACCACATTGGTAGGGACTCTAAAGTAATATTTGTTCTTCCTTTTCTGATTCTACATATTTAAATACCTCTTTTGCTTTACCATCTGTGAAGTCTTCGATCTGCAAAGGTCTTTTATTGTTCATGGAGCGACGATCTGAAGTGGCCACAATGTCTTCCATAATTTTTTGTCTCATGGAAAGCATCCCTTCAGCTTTCGTCGTGATTTCCTCTCGAATACACTGCTCATAAAAGAATATCGTTTTGCCGATCCTATCATTTAACCATTTCAGCGAAGTGGTTTTATCATCTTCATCTTCCGGATCATACTCACGCTTAGTATCTGCGTAATTATCTTCAATGGCGCGTATTATGTAGCCGGCTAAATTACTTACATCCATATTACGTTTTTTATCGTATACATACTGTACGTTCTCACGTATAAGTACCTCACCATACTTATGGATCAGCTCTTTAGCTGTCTTTTTATTAATTTCAAAACGGGCTAACAAAGCGATGAGATCTTCTTGCGCGATATATTCCGCATCATTTAATCCTTCACGTCCTCCACGAGGGTTCGGGAAGATATGAAACACGATACCAACCACCTTAGCACCTTTTTTGATCTCTTCGAACGTAAATTTTATATCTGTCTTAGCTTCTAGTTCCATTTGAGAGGATAGTAAAATACGATTTTTCAAATGACTGTATTTCACATACTTACCTTCTTCCAGCTCAAGCATATCCCGTAACTGTTCCAGCGTAAATCTTCTCTTTTGGAGCGGGAGATACTGTTTAAGTAGCTTGTACAACTTGGAAGAGTAAAAGCTTTTCAAATAAAGCACATTCCACATTTTAAACTTCGTAAAGTTTTGCTGGAGCTGTAGTAAATAAGGGCGAAGCATTGAAGAAAACTCAAGTTCTATCGTACCTTTACCATGATAGTATCTTGCCGCAGCCAACCAGTGTGCTGACAGAGTGGATTGCATGCTCTTTTCTTCGATTATCACCTTTTTATCCTGTAAACCCTCAACAATATCACGAACGCGTTTATAGAAATTCTTCTCAGTAAGGTCTAGCTTCTCAGCAATATCCTTAACCTTGAAAAAATGAGTCTTAAATTGTGTATCATCTGGATGAATCCTAGATGCTAGTATGTATATTAGTCTCTCTTCGTATAGTGTGAGATTAGTCCTGGCCTCAATTAATGCATTAGATTCCGAAACGATGTAATGATCCGAGATGGCGTCATGTTCGAAATCGAACTCTAACTGCTGCTCTTTCTCTATCATGCGTTACCCTCACTAAACTTTATTTAATATATAGATTGTATTGTACCTTGAAAGTATTATCTACTCCCTTCGATGTGGCATTTTTTTCATGAATCTTACCCACTATCAGAGTTGTAACTCTAATAAATGCCACATCATAAGGAGTCTGAGTACTCAAAATATCAAATTTGATGGTGTTTCTATTAAAGTGCCACATGAAAAGGAGTCCAATGACGTTAAAAGTGGCATATAGTCGACTGTTTACTCCCGCAAGTGTGGCATTTTAACTAAAGTGCCACATGAAAAGGAGTCCAATGACGTTAAAAAGTGGCATATAATCGATTGTTCACTCCCGTAAGTGTGGCATTTAACTAAAGTGCCACATGAAAAGGAGTCCAATGACGTTAAAAGTGGCATATAATCGATTGTTCACTCCCGTAAGTGTGGCATTTTAACTAAAGGCCACATGAAAAGGAGTCAAATGACGTTAAAAGTGGCATATAATCGATTGTTACTCCCATAAGTGTGGCATTCTAACTAAAAGCCTCACTTATGGGAGTACTATAGTAACTTGTTTATTGCTATCTCAATAAACACTCCTTTTTATGTGGCACTTAGGCTAAAATGCTCTTAGAACAGACTTATTTCGGATGTAAATCAAAGGTGATTTCACTCAAATTCATGAAATCACCTTTGATTTTTAGAAAAGCTACAGTACAAAATGCCACACAAAAAGGATTAACTAAACCATATACAGCGGATCTTGTAATGACTCCCTTGTAAGTGGCACCTATACTCCCTTTAATGTGGCATTAGACTCCCTTCTATGTGGTACCTAGTACTCCTTTTTTTGTGGTCATAGACTCCCTTTGATGTGGCATTTAACTCCCTTCTTAGTGGCACTAATCTATGTTTAACCCTTACAGGTACTAGCATTTCAGCCTCTTAAAACAATAAACATATTAATAAAATAAAAGAATATAAACACATTAATAAATAACTATGTATATCACTTAAGAGATTAAGAGAATCTTCATCAATAAATCTCCAATTTTAAACCTTCTCTATACTCTATTCTCCTAGACTCTAATTAAGAACACTGAAACCCTTCATATAGAGTAATTCTAACCTCTAAAAACACAAAAAAAGCAACTTAGCTGGTTTTAAGTTGCTCCTACGCTATCGATAACCAAATGGTTAATTAACAGATACCTCAAACACACTAAACTTCAAAAGATCATTTTATTCAGGTAATAATCCTGATCACAACGATAAATTTTTTTTCATAAATTCTCTCTGAACCAACACTTTATTAATGGTTTGGATCACTTTAAATTGAATTTTATCTTCAGCAATAAATAAACTATCATTTTTTTAAAACTCTTATAAACTCACTAATCGCGACACTGATAAATCCCATAGTTTTCTTTCAATAGCATCACCAATTTCAATGACTCTTTTCCCGCTTCTTCCCACGGATATCTCATGAGAATACACTGAAAGTACATGTTTTCCATCAACCATAAGTTTAGTTTCTGATTCTTCATACATCGGTTAGCCTCACACAATTAATAATATATATATTATTATATTATTTAAGAAATATAATTGTCTGATTATTAATTCTCAGTTTCATTCTTAGAAATAGATCTTTTTATAAAAAAAGAGTTTGCCCATTGTTCCAAAGTAATCCCATGTTTCTCTATAAATTTATCAGTTTCATCTTTCTTATCATAAATAAATAACTCACTATCCTCTTCCTCATCTACTGATTTACCACCTGGTAAACGACCATAATTGTATTCATTAGGCGAAGCATGAAGCAATCGTACATACTCACCAGAAAGAGAACAAGCTCCAGCAAGAGCAGTATTATTAATATTCTCTGGAGCAAGCGCACCATAGATCGCACAATGAGTCATTTCTGCATTAAGCTTGTCACATAATCGGCACGTCGGGTATATTTTCTGTTTCATTATCATTTGGATAAAACCTCCATTATTTGTTCTGTTGAGATTATCATATAACGGAATTTCTAAAACTCAAAATATTTTATTCGTAAAAAGTATACGAATATATATAAGAAATTATCTTATATTCATAACGAAAATAAACAATATTAAACATTGCAGATTTGAAATCGTAGGATAGAACCTACTTAAACCGATCACATATAGCATTTAAAATTAGATAGCCTAGAATATTCAATAAAGGACAAGTTCCCTAATACAAGTCCCACAGAGGAGAGATAAATTTATGTATACTATCAATCAAAAAGAAAAACGGACAAAAGCTATCTATTTTAAGATAGGAGTAGCTTCAATAATTCTTATGTTATTTATGACTTTGGTTGTAATGGGACTTAATAATTTTTGCGAACGGCTTATAGATTTTGATAACATCAATTTGCAAACAATTGTTTTCTTTATTTTGCTCTTAATTGTTCTGCCTCTATTTCATGAAAGTATACACTGGGTTCTACTTAAAAGAGGTAACGAATCAGGAAATATTAAATTCCGTTATAAATCAGTTACTTTTGACGGGAAAGTATCCAAACTAAGATATACCTGTCAGATTATATCTCCGTTCATATGGATATCATTCTTTCTAGCGCTCATTACGTTTTATTCTCCAGGCTATGAAGGGATCTTTGCTTCATTCATCCTTGCTTCACATGCCGCAGGTTGCAATAGTGATTTATACTCTTTTTATATTTCGCTAAAACATTGGAATCAAATTTCTTATGTCACTGATGATGATGATCATGTGTATTTTCATTTTCATGAGGATTAGTAATCAAGCGTTACGCTGCCATTAGCTTAACAACAATAAAAAAGGGAAAGCTATGAATTCAGCTTTCCCTTTTTTTTGTTTCTACATAGTAATTTATCTAAAAATTAAATACCATCTGTCCTTCTGACACATTATATGATTTCTTCCTCTTAGATACCGGCGTTTTCCCTTCAACAAGGAGTTCCAGCTTCCATTCGTTTTCTCTCATAACATTTGATTCAACTGGTTTAGTTGTCAATGCTAACAACCACCGGCGGAAATCGATATCGTTTAACTGTACCTTAGTAGGATCCCAATGCAGTTCATATGGTTCAAGAAATGATGTTCTTGATACAGTTATACCATCGACCCCTAGATCAATGTTATTGGCTACATATATGATCTGTTGTTCAAACCGCCCATGCATGTCTTCTGGAACGATGGAGTGTACCCAAGATACTAACGCGTCTTCCAAAGTTGTTCCAAAATACGTAGAGGTAGTAGGAACTTTATCAATGATATTATCCACTTCCAAATCTGTTATTACTGCTGTAGGAGAAATAGGAACCAAATGTGTAGGCGTAACAGACATCTTGCCCCAAATGGATTCAGCACTCTCTACTCCAGCAATATTGTTCCCTACAAAGCGTTTAGCAAGCTCATTCGCCAAACTTCCTCCGGAACTTTCCGTTAAGGCAGCAAGACCATCCTGACTAAACTGTCCTTCTAAAGCAAGCGCTGTAACCATTTTCGTGGCCATAAGATTGATCGCTAATTCCTGCATCGTACCTTTATAACCGCTATACACAGTTTCACACAGCGCCTGCTGACCAATTCTCCAATGTCGCCGGCTTGCTTGACGAACAATAGATAATCGATAACCCGTTTGATAAAAATAGAGAGACGGGAAATTCAGAAGATCTAAACCTGTACTCACCAAAATTGGATTCGTGAGCATAACTTGAATTCCTTCTTGTTCCCGCTCCGCAATCCAAGCTTCCCGTAGAGGCCCATCTACACTGGATTCTAGAACACCTGTTTTGATTCCGCGCTCCTCAAATAAGGTTTGTAAGCGCTCGAGTGTACCCAGCTTTCCAGTGTACGTAGCATAGACTCCAACTTTCCGTCCCGCTTTGATCCTTGCCCTAGCGAATTTGATCAGCTGCAGTTCTTTTGGATATAACAACCGATCGCTAAGTCGATATCGCGGCGAGACAATCTCTTCTCCTGTGTCAGGATGATAGACACCTTGAAAGTTGAATGGTACATCTGGATAAGATAAAAGTGTATTAAGTAAACTTCCGAGTAAGACAGGTTGTCCACCTGCCTCAATTTCTTTCTGTACAGCTTTACGCAATAGATCAGATACTTCATTCAAGTTCTTTTCCAAATACCACGAGGGAGCCAATAATCGAATACCCTTCTTCACTATTCGTTTAGTTCGTCCTGGCTTTCGGTGAATTCGCGTTGTACAGGATACAAAGGTTCTTTCTCCCCCAAGCTTAACGTTCAAGGGCCCTTCCTGCAGCTCAGGTAAAACTTCGAACATATCAGACATCTGAATAAAGCAGGCGACGTCACTTAGCATGTCCGTGAAAAGCTGAGGTGCAGCTGCCGGCAATTCCTTTACACTAGTTCGAACAGGAGATCCATTACTGGATGAATTCAATGCATTATCCTTACGAATTTTGGTTACCCTTTCTCGTACGCCATAAAGATCGATCCATTTCCCAACATCACCCCAATTAAACCCCATTTGCTTCAATCGCTGTGGAAACATACGAAAAATAAGCTCAAATAGGTTACTAGCATATCCATTGAGCAGTGTCCCCGTCATTGCAATGGACTTCTTCGCACAACCAATTAATACATGAAAAGCATGCGCTTGAGCGCTTCCACCCGTAAGTTCGTGGCATTCATCTCCAATAGCTAGATCAAATTTATTTTTGAAATAACGCTTAAAGAGGTTCGCTGGCGACACTTTACGAGGAGCTGGACCTACTGGCTTTTTCGCTAGCCCTGAGTAGCTGCTTTGATCATGATTCTTCGCCGTCCACAAGGAAGCATTACATTTACGATTTCCCATCTCATAAATAGGTCTCTTTTTAATAGATCCATCCAACTGTGACTCCTCTACATGCCGTGTGGCCTTAACATAAGAAACCAAATTGGAACAATATAGATTATTTTTACGCCGAGTCGGCTTTCCCTGTTTATTAAAGAAATCTTCGTACTCCATCGGTACTAGATCTCTCTCTTCTTCTTTCATGAGTAAACCACCACAGTCCGGACAAACCCATCCCTTAAAGGCTGTTTTTGTAATAGCTTTATCCTCGCTACCTCCCTTTGGGATACAGATATACGTACGATCTACCCACTTAGCTGCAGGAGTATTAACATATCCTAATTTGGCTGTATCCCTTGCAATAATATAGACCTCTATCTTTGTAGGAGCAGTCTCCATTTTTTTGCTATCTCTTAAGTGGATAACATCAACATAATTATTCAAAAACTGGACTTCAAATAACTCTTTATTTAGGAGAAGTCCGACTTCACGCTTTGTTTTCTCAATGAGATGGTTTGGAACCATATATATTACGCGACCTCGACCATGCAGAACTTCTGAGAGCAGTGCGAAAAAGGTAGCAATACTCATAGCCGTTTTACCGGTGCCTGGCTCACCAATAAGGAAAAGATTACGTGATTTACGTAGACCTTTAATCAAAGCAGTTACAAGGTGAGCTTGGGACTTAAACAAAGGCCGCTTAAAATGATTGAGGATCTCAAGTGGTTCATCTCTCCCTGGGTGATGGATCGGCACATACTCTTTATCCAAGCGCCGGATTAAATCCGCTCCGAACATGGATAAATAATCCCCTATGTTTTCAATGTCCATCAGTGTAATGAGTTCTCCCGCTCCTATAACCCCATCTTCTGTCTCAAGCTCTGCTTCGTTTCCCTGCTCTTGAACACCTGACTGCTGATCATTGATCTCTAATAGCTCATCTTGGCTTTTTTCCATAACCGCAGGATAATTCAAATTAGACAACCTCCTGTACTTGTTCATCTTCTGTGAGTATTAATGCGCCAGTCTGAAGACCAAATGAAATACAGCCATCAAGCACATCTTCCTCAACCAGTAATTCATAAACGACCAATTCAGGATTATCATTTGAAAAATCATGTACGTTCAAAGGAACTAAGCCTTTACTTTTTATTAGCTGCTCATAGAGATAAGGTGTCCACTCTTCAAGCAATGGTGTCTCATAATACGAATCAATGGTCCAAAAAAGCTTCTCATGAATGTTCCCATCCCATGCGAATATGATATAGCCATCTTTTTGGCGTTCTAATACCTTTTCACTCACGACTAACCCAGTAACAAAAGTATCATCCTCGCGTAAAGACATATGCTTATATTTTCCGGATGGATATACATAAAGTGAGCTCTTATCATAATCTTTTTCACCAATCCGTGGTGCATGAGATATTCGGAAGAAAACATCACTTTTCTTCCGAGAATGATGAAATTGAGCAAACATCGCCTGCACTCTGGAATCAATATCAATGACGTTTGCATACACCAACTCATTCTGTTGCTTTCGATCTTTCTCATTTACTTCACGGGTTACAATAATAGAAGTATGTGTTTTTACATAAATATCTTTATGCTTAAACTCCATGAATTTCATATTTTCTATTCCTCCAGATTCGTTCTTTTTTAGCTTTGAATAGTACGAATGTTGCCATACCGATCTACAATTTTAAAAGTAATCGTAAACTTTTCACGTTCGGTAATTACGGTTTCATTGTCTGTTACCTCGGTAGTACTAATACTCTCTTTTTTGACAACCCCTTTAAGAACATGAAGAAGTTTCCCACTTCCCACTTTTCCGTTCAGTTTTCCAGAAGCCATTCTAAGTACTCTGTGCATTTCTTTGTCTGGGAGGAGCGGCTGCAGTCGTTCTGCAGGCTTCTTAGGGGTTGACCATTCCATCCCTTTACGAGTGAGTGAAGATAGGCGTGATACCTCTCTCACATGGTCTACGTCGATATGACTCGAGCGAAATAGCTTAGGGCTAATGTTTCCAGGAAACACTTTATATAGTGGGGTCTCTGCCATCGGAATACGTTGTAGTTCGCTTCCCTCAAGCATTAATCCCAAGATTCGCTGTACCTCATTCCTATCAATATATTTAGTAGCCCTCTTTCTTCCGATCGTATACACCTGATTGAAGGTATCATCATGGGAGGCATATACACGGATATCATCCAAGTTGGCCACCAAAATATTCACTATATCTTTGGTCATACGACCACGAGGGATATTAAATATTAGGATTCCATCCACAGCAACATAAGGGAAAAGCTGCCGAAGAAACCGCTTTTCTTTACGCTCCATCTTCGATTCTAACGTCTCGCTATCGTTATCATAGGGAGGATTAAGGTACATGAGTCTAAAGGTATCTCTGCTGATACGACACTCTTCATATCCCCCGTATAGAGCGTAGTTCGCACGTTCTCGAAGTTCGAGATACTTCTCTTCATTTGGCTCAATCCCGAAGGTTACCGCCTCAGTGCCTTCTGTCATGACATTCAATGCATTTCCACTGCCGGCACAAAAGTCGGCTACAGAAAATGCGGATTTCGGAAATTGAAGAAGACTACGAATACACAGCGTATCCTGATCTTTAGTCTCAAAATTGCCCATTCTCACTTTGTTATGAATAACCCGGTCAAACATATCTTTCATCTGATTGGACGACATCTATTTCCCTCCTAATTTTTAGCCAAAAAAAAGAGCTGCAGCATGACGCGCAACTCTTTTAGGCATCCTGTTATAGTAATCCCACACACCATTGCTACTACTAAGCCCTTGTCATAGGCACGGAAGTAAAACTGCAGTTACCGATGGATCACCTTCTAATGTCAGATACCCAGGGCTCTTCGAACCACTCACTCGGATCTGAACATTTTTGGTTTCTCGGTTGCCCAGAAGTAAAGCTTCACGTAGATACTTTCCATTAAATTTCATGACGGGGAAAGAAGCATTAGCATCTAAAATAGCTGTAGGAAATCCTTCTGTCAGTGCACTGTTTTTTGATTGAGTATGAACAACAAATTCTCCTGTTGTATCAACTTCAAGCGTCACACGATTATTTTGAGCATCCAGTGACAAAGCACGATAAAGTGTCTTATCCAGCTCCTCTTTAGATAAAGTAATCGTGATTCCCTGATCTATCCCCTTAAAAGCTACAGAAAGATCTGGAAAAGTCGCATCAATCAATCTACCAAAATAGACAATGTTCTTATCTCTTAGGATTAAGTAAGTACTCGTTACTGCGAGTTGAATCGCAACCGAGTCTTTTAATGAATCCACAATCTGTTTAAAGTTCTGTGCAGGGACAATTGAGGACAGAAACGTTTCCGGAGTATCTATAGGGATGTCCGAAACAAATCTACTAATCCGATGACGATCCGTTGCTTGGAATCCTAATTTCCCCTCATGATTATAGATATGTATACCATTCAGTGCGGGTGTTTTTTCATCCGTAGCTGTAAAAAGTGATGTAACAGCAGCTCTTCGAAGAGTCTCTAATGAAATAGGGATCATATCTGTTTTCCCCAAGACGGGAAGCGCAGGGAATTCATCAGAGTCTAAGACACTAAGATTAGCCTTACCACTCTTTCCATATTGAACATGCACTGATGATTCCTTTCTTGTCAGCGTCAAACTACCAGCAGGCAACCGCTTAATAAGTTCGATCCCTTCTTTTGCTGGGAACAAATAACTCCCCTTTACCCCGCCTGTATTTTTCACCTCCATCATCTGCAGCACGGATTGACTAACGTCTACAGCCGTGATGAACAGAGTATCACCATTCAAGTCAAACTTTATCGTTTGCATGATAGGGATAGCGCTCGATTTAGGTATAACCTTCCCGCAGATTGTTAGTGCATTCATGAGGGCACCGTGATCTACTACAAAAGCCATCTCACTCGTTACCGCTACTTCTTCTTTTTCATCCACATGATTTTCATGACGCTGCTCCAAAAGTATTTCCATTAGTATCTTCCTCCCAGTTTTTAGGCACAAAAAAAGCCATGGAAAATAAAAAAAACATACCTGTGGCATGCTTCTTAATCTCCATGGCAAATTCTATGCCTGTTATTTTTTATCCGTTAACCGGATATACTCCTTCACTCGCCGAAAAGGTAGACGGCGGTGAAAATAAATACCTTTCGTAATATCCGTATTATAACAGTTCAACGTCTTTACAATCAATATAAATGGTTCTCATACCTATAAAATAAAGATACCCTCTTTTTGAAGAAGGTATCTTTATTAATTTATGAGTTACCAATGATTCTCTTGGGTAGTTCTAATCCTTCCGGAATCGAAATGTAACAGCGCGTTAGAAGAAATCCAATACAATTGACCTGCATGCCTTCTAACAGACTGTACCCATTTTTAGTAGATACCAGTGAATATACATGATATTCTTTGAACTCTTCGAGAATCATTTTTAAATGTTGCTGTGTTAAGCCAGTCCATACATTCCCGAAAAAACTTTGATCGTAACTCACCCGCTTCACGAAAAGTGGATGTGTCACCGCTGTTTTGTTCGAAGATGGAGGTATGACTACGCTAGCTTTGTTAATGAATGTGTCAAAATGGTACTCGATAACCAACTCTTGTATCAAGGATTCTGTCATTTCCCCATAAAAGTTGAATAACCTTCCATGACAATACTCAGTTAATACAGTGATACCATCCATAGTACACCAGATCATAACATTCTCACTAACCTCTAAACCTCTTGACCGGAGCATCCCCTCACATATAAATCCAAAACGTCCTAACTCGAATCCAGAAGAGACTTGTGAAGCAAAATCGATCAGTTGACGCTTGGAATCATCGGCGGCTTGCTGGACACTGAGTGGATCAGTAGAGCGAGGTAGATATAGCGTGATTTCACTTTCACTTTCATTCTCTTTAATATCATAGTAGATATTTAATTTTTGACAGAGAGCACGAACGGCATGAACTGAAGGATCATCTATACCATAATCTATATGGCAAATCGACCAGTCCCCTTCGTGATAGGCAGAAACAAATGTTGTGAGAATGTCAGCTACATCTTCATCTACAATATCAAATCCGAATTTAAAATCAGCTGATAGGAACATTCTTTCTAATTGCTTTATATGTTCTTTACTTATATAAGTCTTGGGTAACTCTTTAATTTCTATATTTTCTATGGTCATTGACACTATTATCACTCCTGCTTCTTTTTATCACTCCAGCTTAAATCTCGTTTACAGATTCTTTTCCATTTCCCTCCGAAATACAGCTACTCGAAGTGCCTGTAACTCTTGACGAGAAATGTAATCAGGGATTGCCTGAGGAAGGGCGTTTGATTACCAACGCCTCTCCATAGGGGGAAAGTTAAGATGAAATCTAATAAAACTCAATCACTCTTAGTTCATTCACTACCAGTTTAATTTTTCTATCTCGAATAATAAGACGATACTTAAGCATCGAAGTTGAGCTATGCTCAGTGTTGTCGCCAACTTCATATTCCCAGAATCCATCTTCATGCTCGCTTATGGTTCTAAAAATATCTTTCACTACATCCTTTTCCTTAATTAATTTTTTCAGTCTGGATATAGACAACGGATATCTAACAATCACGGGATGCACTCTCGAGAATGGAACTAAATCCTTTATTAAGGTATTAGCATTTTCTAGTCCTACGTTATGAGCTGTATTGGTTTCCTGTGAGATATTAGAGCATAAACCCCGTTCTACCCTTTTATTTTTATCTGAGCTAATGCCAACAATCTTCATGACCATATTCAAAAGTGTCATCAGCGTTCACATCCTTTCATATTTACTATTTCAGTTGAGATCAATTGCACTCTTATCACTCCATGAACCCCAGCTATGCAAAAGCGCTACCGGTCCATATGTACTCTTTCCGTCAATTCCCATATACAGCAGATATCGAATTCCTTCTACGGTACCTTTATAGTCACTCGGCTGTTTCTCATATTCTGAGTACAACATGATGGGTTTGATTTGTAGATCTTCAACCTGGTTATTCATGTTCATCTCTTGAGCTGCTGCAGTTCCTACGCAGATATCAATAATCTCTCCATATGTACTAACTAAAGCATAGATATACATGTTTTCCCCCTAGAATGTTCGATTATTTAATCCAGCAGCAAAAATTATTTGCTTGTCACAGAAGTAGCTTCTGATCCTTTTTATTCATTAACTCCAATCATTACGAAGCTTTTGTAATGATTCTGAAAAGGACTCAATCCCATCGAAAGCGTACGCCCATATTTCTTCACTAAACACTAATACCTCTCCGTCAACGGCTAAATGATAAAGGGTGGCGGATCCATCCTCGGTTGTATATTCACTACTCTCTTCATCCAAGGAACCATGCTCTTTAAGATAATTGGTAATGATGATTTCAACAGTGGATGTGAAAGGAATGAGTTCTAACCCATGAACAGTACAACGAGCAATACCACCATCGATGATTTGCAAAAGAAACATTTATATTCCTCCTATGACAAGCCCCTTTCACCGCGGGGACTGTCTTATACTTCCCCGCGGCAGGGAACAACAAAAAGAAGTGATTGCTTAGCAATTCACTCCTCTTTATCTCCTATCAGATGAGGTTAATTGACCCTCAACCTTATCTTTAATAGTCCACTTTAGCGGGGATCGTTAAATGATCTCTCTAATCAGGACTGTAAAAGTTGTTTATTAGTCAAAACGTACCGATTAAACTTTGGAACAAGTTGACTACTCCAGATTCAAGCTTTATCTCTTAAAATGGCAGGTCATCGTCAGATATTTCGATCGGTTTACCATCTCCACTAAATGGATCCATCGTATAGTCATCAGATCTGCTACCAGAAGATGAGTTATTCTGATTCGCTTGCCGACCGGCAGAGTTCCCTCCGGAACTGTTATTAGCAGATTCTAAGAAACGAACGTTATCAGCGACAACTTCGGTCACATACACACGTTTACCCTCTCTATTCTCATAGTTCCGTACTTGAATACGGCCTTCTACAGCGCATAAACGGCCCTTTTTCAAATAATTAGCACATGTTTCTGCAAGCTGTCTCCAGGTCACGACAGGTATGAAATCTGCTTCACGTTCACCATTTGGTCCAGTGAAATTACGATCAACAGCAAGGGTAAAGGTCGTTGTTGCTACACCGGATGGGGTGTATCTGAGTTCCGGATCCCGAGTGAGTCTACCAATAAGAATTATTCTGTTTAACATTATCTATCAGCTCCTAATTCAATTTATTCAATCATCGCGGTCAACTGAGGCAAATAGCCATTGTCAACGAGATCGTCGATTCCCTTGCCTAAAGTTATATCCCACATAGCCAGGCTTAAAGACATATCTGTGTTCTTTGCAAAAAATTCTGCGCATAGTCCTAGTGTCTGTTGTACCTGTGGTGTGGTAACAATGTCGGCATCAAATGCAATCACTATATGTTTGCATCCCAGCTCTTTCAATACATCCAAGATCAAACTGTAGGTTCCTATCCCGGGAAGTCCTATAAAAGGTTTAAGTAAAGCTTCAGCCCCTTTATCAGCTTTTATCGGACCTTCAGTTATCCATACTTCAGAGCAATCTATAATGTCGGTTGGCATTTCTCCAATGTTCCAGTACGGAAGACATGGGGTCGGCAAGGCTAGATGATAAGGGAGCGGATTACCAATAGAGGAACCGTTTTTCTTGGAACCGCTACTCCACCACCAGTACCGCAGACCTTGCTTAAGTACAACACTGAATACAAATTGCTTCGATTTTGAATAACATTCTTTCTTGTCCTTCTCTGTAAGGATGACTTCTAGCTCTTTACCCTGAACATAGAGTCTGCATCTAGCACGCCGCATCCCGAATTGATTAGGTTCTAGTTCCTTCATGATTTCGCCCTTAATCGCACCTGCCATAACGAGTTCAAGCGGTGGATCATCTACACGAATCTGCCAGCCTGTAATTTCATTTGTTATTGATCGGAACGGAATCATTAGCCCAGCAGCTCCAGCCATAGTCCAATAAGAACCATAGGTTCCTTCTTTAGCGAAAAAACCAGGAACGCCTAATAAATCATTCTGATCACTCACACGATTGATTACAGCTTTAGCAATTTTATGTCTATTCATATTTGGCATCGTCCGGTATTGTCTTAGCTGGATCTCCTTATCAGAGAACTGGCGGACATTACGTAGATGGTAGAGATGATCACTCGACAAAGACATTTCTTCGATCATCGTGCGATAAACCTCATTCAGGTGAGAATTAGATTTTTTGTCTATCGACTCATCATACATAATCTCCACATTCGTCTTAGGAAGTGCATCCGGATCAAGATAATGCTTATACTGACGACCCATAGTCGTATCAATATAATCATCAGAAGGTACCCGCATACAGCGCACGATGGTCTGTTCATGGTTAATGGCACACCATCCTTCATGGCCGCAGATCGGACATACCGACTGTATCTCATACCATCCAGGTTGCCTACGAAGGCTACGTAATTTCATTTTTATGTTCCCCTCCTATTTTTATATTCAATTCCTGTTGTCTTTCTATCACTAATATTTTTGCCTTCAGAGAGTACACCGTAATCCGCTGCCTCTCCCGCCAAGAGAGATAGAGCTTTCATACAGAGTAAGAATCTAAGATTAACCCCCAGTTTTAGATTTATAACGTTTTCCAGGATTGCATCCAAAGGTCTGGAAAGCATAAAAAAAAGACACATTTCATAAGAAATGTGTCTTCAGGTTCATAACGGGCATCAAAAAAAGGACATACTTATAGCGTATGGCCTTATAGCGTCCATTATTTTACCTATCGCCTCTCGGCATCCCACTCTTCGCTGATATCGGACTGCGAAGAAAATAAATTGATTTCGTAATGTTTAGATTATAGCACCAGATCAGATTCGGGTAAACAGATAATACTAGGGCAAAAAAAAGAGCACCCCAACTTCGGAAGGTTTCCTAAGCTGGGGTGCTCATTGCGTGCATATAAGGTTTGATCAAATTTTAGCATAACATCACACTCATAGCAAGTGGCGCCATTCGATTAATTCTTCCAAAATTCTCTTTACTGAAAAAAAATATTATGCTATATTCGAAGTGCGTGCAAGACTAGGGATAGGTCTATCCATTTATAAAAAATGGAAGATTTTTAACCCTTTATTTTGTCGCACACAATTTTAATTGTGTGTTTTTTCAGTTTAACCAGAGTATCAATTTTTGATGAAAATGATTTAGCTGCTACCAAATATATGAGTAAAATAAATAGAAAAAAAGTCCCTATCGCGAGTACATTTAATCTCTGCGGCCGCCAAGCGTCGAGAATAAATGTTAGAGGAATAGGAACTTCACTTATTAGTATTTGTGATTTTATTCTATCACAGACTTTTTGAAAAGTGAAGTGCCTACTCTTCTTCAATGTTGCCTTTTTTTAGGGACGTAAAAGGAGAGTTTTTTTATGCTTGAAAGGAACCTTAAGGGTACGAATTATAAGCTAAGCTACTATCGTTATCGTCAAACAGGTGCTGAAGAATCTAAAATTCGTAGAGTTGGAAATGCTGATCAAATCTATATGCAAAAAGAGATTGAAAAGATCTATATCACTGAAGATGAAGTAAGACGATTTTCATTGGATAAACACGGTCAAGCTATCCCCTATGTAGATGGTCACATGACAATTATAAGTAACTACATATTTGATTACTGGGGGCATTTTTTATCTGCAGAAGGTATCGCACTCTATGGGCATCTCAAACGTTATTGTTATGGTGACAAGGATTACTGTTGGCCAGACCTCAACCTCATCTCTCAAAAGATGAATAAAAGCCGGAATACAGTAAAAAAATATATGACTATCCTTGAAAACTATGGTTTTGTTCTCATGTTTAACGTTCAGAATGCAGACAAGAACAATATGGAAGAAAGCCCTCTGTTCAAGGTGAGAAAAAAGGTCCCCTTCCTCCCTATGGATCTTTATGAGCAGCTGCCGGCAGAATTAAAGCTTGATCACGATCGATACATGCAATCCATTATAGAGCAGTTTGATCAAATTCTTAATCTGGATCCATCTATCGATTATAGCGAGGTATATGAGGATGTAATTAGTACTGGAACTGTCGTACGAAAACGAAAAACTCCCCTTGAGCTGGATAATGAGATGCAAATCCAGATTAAGATGCTAGAGAAGACTATAACTGAAGATGATAAGCTTATTTGGAACACAGCACTTGAGATAATGAGTAAGAGAATGACAAAACCATCATATGATACGTGGCTTAAAGGTTCCTTCTGTATCAAAAAGGGATTATCGTACACGGTGTATGCTCAGAACGAATTTGTATCTAACTGGATGAAAGACCAATTACATACAATGATTCTAGAAGCTCTACAGCAGGCTGGAGCTGACTTTGAAAACATTGAATACAGGTATATCACTTCTGATGAAGTGTAAATGAAAGAAGAACTCTTGATATTTAAAGAGTTCTTCTTTTTTGATTCGAAATATTCAAGCCACAAACAGTAGATTAAGAATACAGATGGGCATTCTAGCAGAGGAGTCTTTTACCTATTCAGATATTAGGAGCGAGGGAAAAACCTTTCCAACCAATTCCTCCCTCATTTCATCTACACTAGTAAACCTAGTTTCTTTATTTGGTGAAATTGCTCTTGATATGAAATTATTCAGCGCTTCATCATTTTCCCGATGAAAACGGCTAGTTCGACCAGTAATTATGAAATAAATCACTTTTCCAAGTGCGTATGTCTCATGTCTTATTTCATAATTTTCAAAACCAATTGATTCCAAATCGGTGTAGTCATTAATTGCTCCTTTTGTTTCTGTTCCCAGTCGTGTTAGCGTACTATTAGGGCGTTTAACCAAACCAAAATCCGAGACTTTTAATAACGTCGAACCGTCTTCAAAATGTTTTACTAAAATATTCGTATAGCTGATGTCTCTATGTAGTAATCCTTTTGAATGGATATATTCAAAAGCACGAAGTAATTGTACTACCAATCCCCTTCGTTTTTTGAAATGCAATGTGTTGTTAATCCTACTAATATAGTTGCTTAATGTTTCGTCTGCGAACTCCATTACATATTCATTTTCTTCTTCTTTATAACTGTACGCTTTGATAATGAATGGACTGTTGAGGTTTTTAAGATCATTAAACTCATTCTTGAACCGCTCCAGCTCATCGTGTCGCAAGCCAGGTTCTGCTCTTTTTACAGCGAAGTAACAATTATAAAAATCGTCTTTGTACTTAAATACTTTTGCGTAGGATCCCTCACCTATAAGTCGCATTTTCGCTAATATTTTTCCTTTATCGCCCAGAATAGTCATTGTTTCCGAGAGTATGAAAATGGGTTGATCTTCAATGATAGCAATTGAAGGGAAATCATCCGGGATTGGACTTCCCCCGCTTTTTTCTAAAAAAGATACGCATTTCCTAATTAATTCCTCATAATAGTTATTTATCTCAAATGCAAGTTCATTTTTAAGTGTTGATTGAACCAAACTGACTGTCTCAATTAGATCATTGAGTGCTCTACTTTGTGGCGCATTATAATGACCACCGCCGCTTGGGTGGCGCTTCTCATTCATAAATGAAAATAAATGATTGAAAAATTCGTGATAAATTGAAAATAGTTCCTTTAATCTTATGTCAGTAATATCTTCATAAAATCCACGGAATAGTGCTACTTTATCTGAATTACGAATTGAGGAGATTTGATCTAGTTTTAGTTGTAGAAAATTTGATTGATTAGTAGAAATTGAGATCCCTCCGTTATTCTATTTAATTTAGCAATAACATTATATCACTTCCATATCCTATCAATTGACTGAAATTCTCTTCCATATTTCACAATCTTGAAGAAAGAACAAGAAATCTAAAGGAGCTGCCTTATTGTTCAGGATTTATCAAATTCTGATTTCAAATCACATCTCATTTGCGCCTCTCAAATTTTGAGATACTGACTATGAAACATTGAAACGCCGCCTATCAATAATTGAGAATCGACGTATTTCAAAATTTGAGAGGCGGAATATCAATAGATTTCCCGCCTCTCAAATTTTGAAAGGCTGTGTCCCATTATTTTATAAGCGATCATGCTTCTCAAAGTCTGAGATACCCTCTTTCAAAATCTGAGATAGCCCTTCTCAAATATTGAGTTACCCCCTCTCAAATATTGAGAAGAAATAATAAGAACTAAATAAGACTTATTTATTAATCCTTATAAATAAGAAGATCATTAAAAGAGTCATCCACAAAAAAAACGCACGGCTATTCAGCCGTACGTTTCAATTTATTATATTGATTAAGCAAATTATCTAAGTCTTTAGACTTCTCTAGCACCTCATCCGAATCTAGTCCAGTTTCCAACCCTATTCTATTTAGTTCAGTTCTTTCATCCTCAATAATTGCTTTTAAAAGATTCAATGATTCATTCACCACTGAGTTTTCCCTCCCAGAATTAATGTCCTTGATAAATAGTCAAAGCAACTTTAATTCCAAAACTCTTTATTATGGAGAATCTCAGAGTCACTGAGAACTTTCCACCACTTTCGAAAAGCATCATTGATTGACTTTCGTTCATCGTTCATTGGATATGGGCCTCCAAAACGGGTGCCTGTAACCAAATAGGAATTTGATATTCCACGTTCTTCTAACTCATCCTCAATCCAAGATTCAAAGGCTCGTGCAAATAATTCGTGATCCCGCTTCCAGTAAGCTCCCCGTTCACATGCGTCCAGATAAAAAGAGCTATAGTTAGTAGGAATGAAATATTCGGTTGGAACTTCCCTTCCTTCTTGTATGAGCATGTTGCAGTACATGATTCCGATTTCTTTCCAATCTTTTAAATGAATTCGATAACGACTACTACTATTAAGATTTAACATCGTTTTGTTAATGTCGTAACTGTTTCTTACTAGGTAATCTTTGATACCTTGAACATAATTTGTTTTATTAACGGGTAAGGGATTAGGTACTTCAAAACGCATCAAGCCCTTTCCCTCTTTCATCGTAGTCATCAAGTTAGCAAAAGCATAACTGATATTATCAGGTAGGAATTTACCTGGCTGATTTCCGGATAAGGCCATTTGCTTACCATTCATATAATCATGAGAGTACGAATAGAGATTGAAGTCCAAGGCATGTGCCCATTCGTGGCACTGAGATCCTCCACCTCTGAATTTTGTTAAATTCATCAAATTCTCTTTAGGTTCGAAATGAGCACTCGCGTTCCCACTTCCTCTAGCCCCAAATGCTAACCCTAACTTTCCATATAAAGATATTGATTTGCGCGGAATCTGAAGAATAGCAGCCAAGTCCGCCCAAGCATTTCCGCTACTAAGAACATGGTAACGACCAGCTGCGTCCTCCATCCAGTTACCAAACTGAATCCCTCTAAATCCATATTCCTCTATTAAGTCCTCTGGTTTTCGCACTCCTGACGGTTCATTAGAGAGTCTTACAACCTCTTCCGGTACTTTTCGCTCCCATTGATTCTTTGTCTTTGACGTATCCTTATTGCCTTTTTTCTTATTAGCCCAGTTCCACTCTTTACCTTCTTCCGAAGAAAAGGCTTTGTCCAACAGCTTCTCATAAGGTTTTGCGGCAGAATAGCCGATGAAAAGTGATCTAATCCGTTTTCCTAAAGAAAGCCAAAATCGATAATTCATTAATTCTGGATCAATCCCTACTTTACGTGGATTAGTTGAGTAAGCTGCCTTCCAGAACTCTCGCTTGATCTGATCAACTGTATCTCTAAACAATTGTTCTGTAGTTGCTTTAGAAAGACGTAATTTCAGCTCCTCAACCGCTTGGATAAAATTCCTCCGTTGGTTGATGTCATCTTCTGGGCGCTGACTCACCATACCCCATAGTAGCTTTACTCCGTATGCAGCCTCAGACGTAAACCCTACCTCTTTTAAGTTTTCTGCTTTGAAATTATCCAACAGTTCATCTTTAGACACCAACTGATAGGCTTGAGCCGGATCTTGCTCAATGACTTTTTGCCACTCGCCTGAGAATTTAACAAGAGCCGATAGATGCTTCTTAGCTCCTTGAAGCTCTTCTCCACAATCGTAGGCATATTCCTTGCTTCTACCACCTGCAGGGCTTGTAGAGGGTTGTACAAGGTTTAAAGTATGGGCCTTTTCTATTGATGAACCGAAAGAATCCTGAGAGAAATAATCAAAGAGTGATAGTTGTTGCATTTCTATAAAACCTCCATAGGTCTCCCCGCCGTATGCGGGGAGATGTGATTTTTATCTGCTCCGCATGAGCAAGGAAAACTATGAACGTGGGTATGATTCGAACTGTTATTTCAAGGACGACAACTTACTCTTTTTATCTGCCATAATACGCTGAATAATCGCCGCGTCTTCCGATGTGAACTGGTCGATACCGGTTCCATAGGGATCAAATACCGGATTGCAAAGAAGACGTTGAAAACCTGATCTTTTCAGGTTAAGCAGTGCGTAGATCGCATCCCTAAAGCGTTGGGTGACAGGGAATCCTTCCACGGATTCACGCTGCTGAACCATGTGATAGGCGGTTAAGATTTCACTTTCACGCCACTCAATCTGTAGCCGCTTCATTGCTTGAAGTATGTGAGTCCTACAGTCGATGGTGAGATCACCGATTCCGCGGCCGATTTTAGCCGGCAACATTGAAGCTGCTGATCCTCCTTTTCTTTGCATTCCTACGATCCCTCCGTAGCGAATATCCTGTGCAATATTTTTAACAATGGAACGGAAACGATAGTATTTCTCGTACTCTGGATGCGTACCTTTAATTAAGTTCCCCATGCTTTTATCGTTACCGAGCGTACAAAGGTAGCAACCCATCCTTGAATTTTTACCACAGGCCATGATTGCATCGTTATCATTGACTACAGCAGCTCCTAAAGGGCATTCTGTACCTGCAGCTCCGCTATAAAAAGAGAGTAACTCAGTATTACGAGCTCCTTTTCGCCATGGTGCCCTGTGGTACGTAAGATACGTAACCACTTCCTGTCTCGTCCAGTCTCTGATAGGGCTGGCTGTACGAATGCTACTGACAGGATGACTACCGTAGAAGTCATCACCGAAAAATTTGGTGAGACTTCTTTTTCTTGTCCCGCTTTCATTGTCACGACTACCCAGCACCAAACATGTCTCCTCTGATCCTTCCGTAACAAATACATTTTCCAAAAATACGCGTGCTGGATTGATCTTCAATCTTCGTACACAATATTTGAAATTTACGGATGGACTTTGGTAACCACGTCCGATCAAACACACCATTAGCGTTTCATCTTCTTTTGGTTCAACAATGTGATATTCGATCCAAGGGAAGTTTGCTCTTAGTGTATCGCGCAACTCATGAATGATTTTTAAGACACCAGGATTCTCAACTAGTGTATCGGCAGATATGACCCATATTTTCTTTGTCGGATCTGGATTCTTCAGAGCATGCTCAAGCATGAGCTGAAGTGTCAGTCTCGAATCTATCCCTCCGGAGTGCAGTAGACCAATAAGTGTGTGCTCATCATAGATTTTTTTAACTCTCTCACGCGTAGCTGCCAGTAAATCCTCATCCACCTTTTCCAGAACGTCCAAGCTCTCTCCCTCAGGAAGTGTTCTCTTATTTTTTTTAGTGTCTGTAATAAGAACATCTAAATCGAAAATAAGCTGACAACGATCCTCTGGATATTGGATTGATTCATAGTGTGCTCCATAGGGTGGGATGGTCTGTTGCAGATAAAGTTCTACCAGCAGACTGCATCGGTCCTGGAAGCAGTAGATTTGGAATTTGTGCTTTGGACTCTGTAAACTACTGTCCATATCACCATCGAGAAAAGCATCGATGGCAGCTTGCTCCGGTATAAAGATGCGAAATTTGTTTGACTCCATAAATGAAAAGAGTTTTCCTGCTACAGTGTCCCTTTTGAACAGCTTATCCCATGTGATTCCGCTGTCTGGAGGAATACAATCCTCTTGTGGTTGATCATCATTTAGAAAATGATGAAAAACATAATAGAATCCGTGAAAGAAAACCCCTGTCCATTCGCGAATCACTCCATGAAATAAAAAGCCTTCTTTTTCTAGGTAATCCCACACATCTGTAGCTGTCCCATTGTAATGCTTGAGTCTTTCGTTAACTGCTACCTTGATTTGATTTTCTGTAAACTCATAATGCTCCATAAGTTCTCCTTTTTTAGGGCATAAAAAAGAGACCTAAATACATCACACAAATCCCGTGTGGTATTTAAGTCTCCAATATTACCCGTTATTTATATTGCTAAATGAAACTAGCGAGCTCCAACTTTACCGAAATAGTTAACGGTAAAGAAAATTAATATCTTTCTAAGTACCATTAGTATATCTCAAAAAGGTAAGAAATGTAAACTATCACCGTATATCACTTACTGAGTGAACCTCTTTCTTATATCAAATGCAACCCACCGTGAGTAGTATTTAAACAAATAGAATTATTTCATATCAAATCCATAGTGTTAATACCCTTATTTTATACATGTATTCATATGTATATTAGCATACAATATGTATACATTTTATATTTCGCTTAATTTCATAACCTTTTTGGATCTCAAATTGAGACAGACTTATATAAATAGTGCAAGCGATCAGGGAGCCATCCCTGCTGCTTGCGCTATTTTGTGTTCTAGGCGACCGACATTAGGTGTGCCCTTTGCTGAAGATCTTCTTAGTATGATTGAATGTTAGTTTCCTAATTATCCGCATTCGCCCTATACCCATTCGTAGGCATTGTCATAAGATACAGCATCCAATGTCAAGAGGTGAGGAACATTTGCATAAGATAGTCGCTAGTCGTAGGTTTCTTGGAAAGAGGAAACCACAACTAGGTTCTCTGGTTCGTTCTAAAAAATTCAGGATAAGCCAAAATACCCCATCAAAGATGAAGGCCATTTATGAAGATATAAGAGCTTGTCTTCTTCCGGATGATAATGGCGCAACAAGTAAATGGATAATAGTAGAATATCCTTGGAATTCAACACCACAAGTTAACGGTTCTTTTTTTTACGAGTTGATAAATTTAATGAGACATCAGTGACAGGAAAAAGGGTAAGTCATCATTTTACAAAAAACGCTGGTAAGGATGTAACCAATTATCCTGATGATTACGTGACATTTCCATTAAGTGATGTGAATATAGTATTTTGCGCTACAACTGTTGCCAACCCGACCATCGTTTGTATTAGTGGATTTGCTGGTGGTAATGACAATGGTATGACACACTTAGTTAGTACCTTACAAAAACGGCTTAAATCAACTTATGGTTTTAACACTTCCGATGTTATCCATATGCAATGGAACACAGAAAATAAAAATCCAACCCTGCAACCACAAACAGACCGAATATCGAAAGTAATAAATGAGCGATTATTTTCAGCTGGTAATTATTTAGCCATTATTGGGCACTCCTTTGGAGGATGGGCAGCATGTAGAGTATCACAAAAAACTAATATCCAACCTGATTTTGTAGGGCTGATCGATCCTGTATTTGGTCCGGGAAATATTATTAAATCAGTTGATATACCAAGAGGAAAAAAGATTTTTAATTGGTTCCAAAATAATGGAATTACAGGGACTCAATGCCCAGCGAAAACGATAGTTCCATGTTCTTCAGCTGCTGAAGGAATTGCCTGTGGTCATCAATTAATCCCAGGAGTTACTAAGGCTACTAAAGTTATGTATTTAAAGAAGTGGAATAAAAAGTTTAGAACGTGTTCAGGTAGCAAGGTTAGGCTTCGGGCTTATCACACCAATATAGATGATGATCAGGGAATTCATCGACAAATATATGATCAAATAAGTAGTGATCTAGAGAATAGACTCCAAGTAGATATTTACGGTATTAAACAGATAAAGAAACGAATTCATTCAACAACTCGATTAAGATATGGTTATACAGGTAGGTCGAAGCGTTTAAATTCCAAATGTAAGCGTCACGGAAGCCGTAAGACACAATTAGTATAGGGTGAAGTTCAAACAATATTAACAATGACTCACTAAATAAACACGGAATCCAGTACCTGGGGTGGATACTGCATGACAAGCGTAGCTAACCGCCAGCGACGCCGGTGTTGCGTTTGGCGAACTAAGCTGCTCTTACCGTCGTCACTTCCGGTTTCACCAGAAGCAATCCGGTGCGGAACATCGGCCGTCAGCACGCTTACAACTAAAAACACTAAAGTTTTTAATATAATATGAAAAGAAAATAAAGTGTTAGACTGTATTTGTTGGTTTAACACGGTTTCTGAGTTTGCTAATCGTCAACTTTTAATTAATAAGTTTTAGACTGACTCATTAAAAGAAGCAGCGGCAGAACAAGACTTGATAAATAAGTCTTAGACTGCCGCGGTTGTTAGTAACTAACGTATCCAATTAGTTCGCAAGTAAAAATTTACATTTACTTAAACTACCCTCGTTAACCAAACGAAGCTGCCGAAAATCATGCGCTAATCCCGATATGAAATAAACTACGTATGGTTAATATTTTTGATCATTTTGTTTACGCTAGCCTGCCCGTTAGTTGAAAAGGCAGCCGATCCATTGACCGGCTGCCTTTGTGTCGTTATTGAGCTATCGTTTCCCGTTAGTTGAATGTTCACCTATTAGAATGAATCAAGGCACTTTTTATGGATGTTTTTAGTTTATCCAACTTTTCTTGAGGAATCTACTTTCTTATAGGCAGGACTATATCTTGACTCGTTATGAAATGCCTATTGCGAAGTTACTGAGTGGAAATCTCGAACTTTGTACCAGCATCTCCGGCGAAAACAATAGATCCTCCCGCGGGCAGTTCGACCTGATCCTTGCCACCGATGACACTGAAGTAGATGCATTTTCCCCTGTCATTATAAACAGCGAAGGAAGCGTTCGGGGACATGCTCACCTTTACGATCTTCCCCCCCTCCTTGTCGCTTATCCCATACCATTGGGCATATCCGTCGGGCGGAATCGTAACGGTTGACATCTTAGTGAAGTTAAAAGGCTTCACGGCATCCTCGTTCACTAAGAGAATTTCACCCATCTTTAAGTACTCAACGCCGTCTTGTGTAAAGAACGTAAGACCTAAAAGATCCCGCCCGCTCATTCCCGGTATTTGCAATTCGGAGACGGCCGTATTCGGGCCGGTTATTCGCTTATCCAACACGTATCCAGGCAGTTGTTTCGACACATTCAAGTTGATGGTTACCGATGTCAAATAAGAAATCGACGTATACTTCCCATTCAGCAGATAATACTTTTTGCCGTCGCGCTGCATCCATGCTTTTTTTGTCTTTGTCGAAAGATCTTGAGGCTGGAGCTTCTCCGCGTTGTACTCTGACAGAGCCGTCTGCCCAAGAGCTGGCACCGAAACGTATTGACGAATCCATAAGTAAGTGCGGTCATTCTCCTTCGTTACAAAGCTGATCATCACTTTCCCATCCGCACTCTTAAACGTGCCGTCCGCGGAATACTCGTAGATCTGGACCGGGTTATCGGATGGCTGCTCCGAAGTAATGGACATGACGCCGCCTTCGTTAATATCGATGTTAAACGTTCCTATATAAGCACCATAGATTCCCGAATACTGCAGCATGGATTGTGGCATATCAGCCTTTACCGGCACGCCGTAAGACTTCTCAGGCTTGATTTCAGCAATTATACCTTTCTCCTTCAGCGCCTGAAGTAGGATTTCGTTCGCCAAAAGCTGGTCGAACGTGCTGCTCCCACCGGAAGAGACAACAGCTACCGCCATCTCCTGCTCTGGAAGCACAACGAGCGACGCGTGATAGAGAGTGATGTCCCCGCCTTTGGTCAACGCCTTTATTCCGTATTCGCTGAACGGATACAGATTGACGCTGTCCCAGCCTAGACCGTATTCGATTGAGTTGTCCGCATCGTCAGGCCACAAAGGCATCTTGTACTCGTCTTGCGCCATGGCCGCAGCCGATTTAGCAGATAAGACTTCTTCCGCTTTCCCCGTGAAAATTGTTGAGAATCGAGCCAAATCCTCTGCCGTGGAATAGATACCTCCAGATCCTATCATGTTGATCGTCTGGTTGGGAAGTTGTCCTATATAGGTAGGATAATAGAGTCCCGCCATCTTCGCCGTGTCCGGAGTATCGAGCGGCGTCACCGTATTAGCCATACCCAGAGGTTCTGTAATATATCGATGGATATATGAGGTAAAGTCCATGCCACTGACCTGCTCGACCAAAATCTCGGCCAGCGTAAATCCGTCATTGCAGTAAACCGAATAAGCGCCCGGGTCTGCTTTCAAGGTCTGCTCGGACAGTTGCCTCAGCAGTGTGTCGTGGGCATAAGTGTCGTTATCTTCGAATAAATCGGCGTTCGTCACCGATGATCCGTTCAGACCGGAAGAATGATTCAGTAGCATGCGCGGTGTAATCTGCTTATAGCGTGCATCCTTCATCGTAAACTCGGGGATATACTGGACGACCGGCGTATCAAGATCGATTTTCCCTTGATCGACCAACTGCATAACGGAAACCGTGGTAAACATTTTACTCGTCGAGGCGATCCCATACATCGTGTCTTTCGTGAGCGGCCTCTGTCCCTGCTCATCATTTCTGCCGGATTGGCCAGATACAACGATGTTGCCATGATCGATAAGGGCGTACTGCACACTGTTCGTATCATAACCTTTCGTGAGGAGATCAGCTTTCTCATTTGCAGCTTTCATGGTTAATTCGTAGGTGAGCCCAGCTTCGTTAGAAGGCGAATCCACTGTAATCGTTGACACGGTTATCGGAACAGCACTTGACTCGATCACCTCAGACGTATTCAGTCCTACTGCTATGTTCTGCGTCTCTGTCGGTGCTTTGTTGACGTCGCAGGAGGTTAACAGCAGAAGCAGACATAGCACAGCTAGCATTATCCATCGACTTTTCATCATTTGAACTCCCCTTCCGGAGTTTTGGTAGATATGAACCTAAATTGGTATATTTATATATTAATGAAAAATTAGTATTTACGCAAAACTGCCCGTTAGCTTAACGAAAACAAGTAGCAACTGCCGTGGCAAACTGCTACTTGTTTGATTCAACTAACGTGTCCCGTTAGTTGAATAGTGGTAGCTGCGACTGCCGTTTTTTAGTTGCTCAACTAACGGACAGTTTGCGACAAAACACAGCATGTACAACATAATGCAACACTAGCCCTCAACAGCGCGGTTTCTCTTAGACCGCGACTTTTGCATTTATTCCCTCTATAACGAATACAAAAAATATATTTTACCCGGGTAATATTGACTTCTTCTTTTTACCCGGGTAAAATTATTAAGGTATTCAAAGGAGGATGTACAGAATGAGAGATGATCAAACGAGCGTTTACTGTACGGCATTTTTGGGTGTGAGAGTCGTCGCCAGCGGTACGTTACGGCACGTTGTTTCTACAGTGAAGGATGATCTGGATGACAGAGACCTCACACAGCTGCTTATATTTGACGATACCACGGGGAAACAAATAGATGTTGATTTTCGTGGGGAGACAAATGACGTGCTCTTACGATTAGGAGAACAGTTTGGTGACTTGTCCGGTACCGAAATGAATCATCAACCTACACGGCGGGTCGGTCGACCTAAGCTGGGGGTTGTATCCGGTGAGGTTACATTATTGCCACAGGATTGGGAATGGCTAAAGAGTCAACCTGGAGGATCATCGGTAACATTACGAAGACTCGTTGGTGAGGCTCGCCGTGCTGGAGGAGAACAGAGTAAGATACGAGAGTCACAAGAAGCAACATATAACTTTATGACAGCTATGGCTGGGAACTTCCATCAATATGAAGAAGCTCTGCGTGCACTGTATGCTGGTGATTTGGATCGTTTTTACCACTTCATCGATGACTGGACACCTGATATCACAAACCATATCAAAAAATTAGCCTCTAATGCATTCTCTAAAGGGGACTTATAAAAGAAAGCATGTATAGACGTATAGAAATTAATTTGGAATAATAAGGAAAATTAAAAGGGCTTCACTATGACAGAGTTTAAATCTATTCGCTATATCTAACCATCACAACACGCCGGTAAGAGGTTTATACAGCGAGGCATTGAGGGCAGCATCGTTATGTTGAACCTGATGTGTTTTCGTGATGTTGCCGATTACACAGCCAATCCTGAACTAACACCGGAGGTCCCAATCAGCGGTGCCGAAGCTTTCAACCGCTATATCGAGCACACCCTCCCATTTCTCCGTGAAAGCGGAGGTGAAATCATGTTTCTTGGCGATGGCGGAGAGTTTCTTATCGGACCCGAAGACGAAAGATGGGATCTTGTCATGATGATCCGCCAGAGCAGCGCGCAGTCGTTTCTTGCTTCATGGCCGGTATCGGACATCGGACTGCAGCGATCGAAGATTCACGCCTTCTGCCTATGACAGAACTTACAATACCGAATTAATTGGAGGAGAACATAATCATGACCATTCTGAAAGTCAAAAGCGTCGAATTGGCCTATGACAGTTTTGGTAACGAAAATGACGAGGCTATTATCCTAATCGCCGGGCTTGGAACCCAGATGATCCGATGGACGGATTCGTTTTGTCGGATATTAGCAGCGCGGGGCTTTCGCGTAATTCGCTTTGACAATCGCGACGTAGGTTGCTCGACGCATTTTAGCCATTATCCGATGCTGGATTTTGACGAACTGGCGACTGCTCTCATGTCGGGAAAGCAACCGGACATCCCTTACACTCTCGATGACATGTCCAACGACGCTATCGGACTACTCGATGCCCTTTCAATTGACCGGGCACATTTCGTTGGCAGGTCGATGGGCGGAATGATTGCCCAAATTACTGCCAGTGAGTACCCTGAACGGGTTTTATCACTCACCTCCATTATGTCCAGTTCCGGTAATCCCACACTTCCGCAAACTTCCCCGGATGTCATGGCGATGATGACTAAATCAGCGCCGAACCCATTTGAGGATGAAGCAGGATTTTTGGCGCACAGCGTCTCTTTTGCCAAACGCATCGCCGGCACCGGCTATCCGTTTGAAGAGGACGCATATCGAACGCTCATTCTGGAGGAAGTCCAGCGAGCCTACGATCCAGGCAGTGTTGGACGACAAATTGCTGCGATCGCTGTCTCCGGTGATCGTCGTCCGCGGCTGGCAACCATAAAAGTACCAACACTTGTCATTCATGGGGTGGACGATCCCCTGTTCGTCCCATCGTGTGGCGAGGACACGGCTTCTGCCATTCCGGGCGCTGAGCTAATGTTGGTTGACGGCATGGGACACGACTTACCGCACCAACTGTACAAAGTAATCGCTGATGGCATAGAGCGAACGGCTCGTCGCAATTGACACGTGCTTCCTGAATAGCAACGAGCTGGAGTCCAGCGGTGCCCAATAGTGCTGAGTAGGCCAGGGGCGCAGCGCTTATTCATTGAACTATACGGGACACGATAGTTAAAAATAAAGGGTTCTACATATTAGTTATGCATAATATGTAGAACCCTTTATTTTATTTGATTTCATTAAGTTTAGGTCTTGATAATGAAAAGTCTAATATGTTATTTTCTTTGGACATATAAAACAGGCATCCCAGAAAATAGGGATGCCTGCAATTAATAATAAAATATATTTATTTTGATTAAAAAGCAAAACTAAACTGCCCATCTTGATCTCTCGCCAGTCCATACTCTGTCTTCTGCTTTTTCAAGCCGGAATGCCGCCTAAAGAACATTGCACAAATCTCGTTTGCGTAAGCGCTTATGACGCGTCCGCACACACTCTGACCAATCATTTCATAGATTCGATACTCTGGAATATGCTTGGGAAACCTAAACCAAGCTGGGATGCTGAAAATCTTACGAAGTTCAGTTATGGTTAAGAACCTCCACTGATCTCCCGCTTCATTAAGTACATAAGAGTTACTTGCACTATGAGATCGGTATCGTCTTGGGATGCATTGTAATTCTACGTCATCTGCACTCACAAATGTTTTATTCGTACTACGCTCCGCCCATGAGTTGTTCTTTTTTACTTTTTTAGAAAAGGTTTCAAACCAGGCGTCAACTGACTTCCAAATGTGCTGCGTTCCAGCTGGATCTAAATAATGAGATAGCTTATGACGCCGGAATATTGGTGCCTTTGGCTCTCTGAATTGTTCGAAGTCTTCCTGATCCTGAAGAAATAGGGAGTACGTCCGTTTTCGTAGAGCGATACTACCAAAATCATAACTGTTAATTTGTGAAGGACCGATGAAATACGGATATTTCGGAGTTAGGAGTTCTCTTAAATCATTAAAACTAGGTGATTCATAAAAACCCGGTACGTTCTCAAAGAAAACAACCCTCGGTTCTGCTGCCTCTAATATCTTGTACGTACCTAATATAAGATTATTAAAATATCCCTGATCACCAGGACCTATACTGCTATGTGAGGAGCAATCTAGCGATACGAACGCTACATCAGCCTTTGCAACGGTGTGACAATCCTTCAGATCTCCTTGAAACAAAAAGGAGTATGGGAAATTATGTTTGATAACTTCCGCGCTATCCTCTTCTAGCTCGATCTCCTGTACTGCTGTGTAGTAGCCAGAATCTACAAACATTGAAGTTCCTATTCCTGCTCCCGCGCATACAGACAGAAGGCGAATACGCTCGTCTGAAGGGGATTCAAAGGTGTCACTCTCAAACAGACGGAATCTTAAGGGACGAACAATGATTTGAGAAAAATCCCCGTGCTTATATACACTGACTTCTATTTTATCCTGGATACAAAGAATGGATGAATATTTGGATCCACACGTATCAACAAGTGGCCGTGGCTCCCCACTGATACGATTAACCCTTGATGATACACTGACTTCATGAATATTGTCAGATTCCTCAAAGACTCGATTCTGAATGACAATCATTTTCTCATTCTCATCGATGCGGACAAATAAATCCATACCGTGCTCTAGTCCTGCAGTTTCACAAACAAAGTTTTGTAGAAATAATCGTGGTGAATTATGTTTTTTACTCACTGTATAAACTTTTCGTAACAACAGGTTAGCTTTATTCATAGGATCGCCCACAAACCGTGGTGGAGGGAGCCCCCACCACAATCAGGGACTTCCTCCTCTCCAGTTTTAAATTATGAAATTCCTATTCCACAGGCTGATTTAACCTGTTAACAGTCTTTAAAATGAAAAAGCAAGTTGACCTTCAGAAATCTTTCGCCCTGGCTCCGCTAAGACTAGCTGGATGGGTTGACTAATAAGATCATAACCCTCAACATTTCCTGGTCGAGCATACCAAGGGGCATAAAAGTAAAACTGAATGGTACATAGTTTCACGGCAATCGCCGATATATCCTGACCGTAGCCCCTTAAAAAATAATTAGAAGCCGGTAGCAATGTTGCACCGCAGCCTACACATGAATCTAGTACTGACTGCCTTTTCATATGTTCTGGGTCCCCATCAGCGTGGCATATCTCAACCATCATCCGAGTTATATTAAACGGTGTTGGATAATATCCAAGACCTGATTTATACCCTTTGCCCGTCTCATCACAGAGAACATAGGATAAATAATCCGTGGGATTATCGAGAACCAGGAATAAATCAAACTCCTTGTAATAATGTTCGTTTAAGCTTTCTGAGATCCGCGGTGCTTCTATGCTTCCTGCCATCCCCCACAGTAGCCAATCTGCAAAAGTATCGATATTAGAGTCATAATGCTGAAGACACTTAGCAAACATCTTTTTAGTTGCCTCTGCTTGATGGGAGGATGTATCTTTCCACTCTATTTGAGGGATCGGACCACTACCTTCAATCGTTCCTTTTTGCAAAATATCTGTCCAGTATCTCCACCTGCCCCATAGAAGGTCATCATAGGCGAATAAAAATGGCAATAGCCATCCTCTCTTCTCAAACACTTCGGAATGATGCTGTGGTAGCCCGCCAATCGCTTGTGCGTATCCAGCTATTTCATGGGGTAAACGAGCGAGCTGTTCAACTGAAAAGCGATCGATCCGATATAGATGTTTTTTATCTTGTGGTTTAGACATGGTATCTTGTCTCCTTAGAATCCTCCCCTTCTGCACAGGAGGTAGTGTTGATCCCTGTGCAGAGGGTAGAACATATAAGGTTGGAAATAAATCAAACCACGTTTCTTAGTTGAGGTGTATACGTTTTGTATACCGCCATTTTTCTAAGCTGGATTTCTTCGATATTCAGTACAATGGCGATCCACATTTGACCTATCCATTTGGATCTATACCGGTTCGTATGATTTTTGCGTAACGACCCCTTTCTGGACCGTCAGCTAAAATATTTACAATATCGGATGCCTGTATCTGGATCTTCTTTTCCATACGAATCAAATATCCCCTTTACGCTTTGTTGATAAGTAGCGGAAGTAATCTTGATCAATTAAATAATGTTAGTTGGCTGATAAGGCGTCGCTCATAAACTGTTCAAAGGTTTTATCTGCTTCAAACAAAACTTGTAGAATTGTGTGGCCATCTACTAGTTCGAATTTACGGAGTGCCCACATCAGCGTTACCTGTTTTGATCGAATCTCTTCTGTTACAAAGCGTAGAAGCCTCTCATAGGAATTATTCTTTATATTTGTAGGAGCGGGATCACTGAAAACATATGTACTAAGCGATGTACCATTTTTTTGGTCATGGTCGCGAAGACAGTTGCAGAATACGGCATTATAGATCCCAATGGCAATTTGATTGGCCATCATATCCAGGTCGTATTGCTCAATATTAGGATATTTACGTAGATGCTTAATCAAATCGTTTATTTCTGGATAATGGGAATGCATTCTTCTTAACTCTTCAAATATTTCTATTCGAAAGGTTAACGACTGTAGCTCGGATTTTTCAGACACTTCGCCATGTTCATCTAAAAAAAACAAAATGCAGGTGAGATGTCCGTTGTCCATTTTTTTGAGTATGCATTTACCAATATCACTCTCATTGATTTTTACAATGTACATGATGCCTATTTCCATCTCTGAATAGGAGATATTCTCTATCGGGACAATACAAGTCCCTTCCTGTAAGTTCTTAATAAACATATATTTACTGGTAATCATTTTTATAGCCTCCATTAGAACTCCCCCTATCTGCACGGGAAGAGTTGATTTAACCCCGTGCAGTGGGGATGTTCGTATAGAGAAATCTATTAGCCTGTTTTCTGAATACTCCCAAACTGGATTTGCTGGTACATTGCTTTCGCGAGTGCTGAAGCAACTGGGAAAGCAACGCAGTTACCAACACATCGATACTGTGCAGAAAGTGGAACGTCTGCAGGGAGTGTAAAACTGTCCGGAAATCCGGATAGCCGCAGCGCTTCACGTACTGTGATACGGCGATTTTCAGAAGGGTGCAAAAACTCCCTTCCGTCTTTAGCAATATGTGCCGTAATCGTTGGGCTTGGCTTATCCCATTCTAGTCTTCGCATCCCGCGGTGTTGATTTCGTGGATGCTGAATTACGTCAAATAACCGCTCAGGTGTCGGACTTTCCCATGTGGCCGTATGATTGGGGGTAATCCCTAGAACTCGTTCTCTCGCCCCTATAGTTTCTGCAGTAGGCAGATCACCAATCGCTTGTCGAACAGTTCTCTTCACGTATGAAGGAGTTGGAAAACTAAAATGGAACCCCAAATCCTTTCTAATACCAGCGACAAACACGCGGTTTCTCTCTTGCGCTACACCGAAATGCGCAGCATTTAGGAGCGCCCAGGTAACGTTAAATCCCATGTCCTTATAATTATCAATTAGATGGTAAAAGGATTGGGAGTGTCTTGTCAGTAAGCCCTCTACATTTTCAAACAGAAAAAAATCGGGCATCATTCTTCGGATTATTTCTTGATAAACTATTGCTAATTTTCCGTGATCCCCTTCAATTCCACGATTGACTCCAGCAGAGCTGAAATCGATGCAACTGGGTCCTCCAATAAATCCGTTAGACTTCGGAATAATGCTTAGTGGCACCTTTGTAATATCTCCTACTCGAATATGCCTACCAATGTTTTCTTCGTAACAGTGTGCAGCGTGTGGATTGAATTCATTCGCCCATTGAATGTCGAACAATTCATTAAATCCTAAATCAAGTCCACCCATACCAGAGAAAAACGAAGTAATTGTCGGTTTTCTAGAACATTGCATTTGTTAGCCCTCAATTCGCTGTGAAGCTCACAGCTACGAGAGGACAACCGATATGAGAAATGCTGGGCCATTATCTCCTCACTTGCAAGAAGGGGTTCCTAAGCCCTAACCCCTTCGCTAGAGACGGTTTTATGAGGTACATTAAAGAACCGGTAACGCCCAAGTTTACTTACTGTGGCAGGGGCGTAGCGTATCCCTCAACCCTTTTAGGGAAATGCAAGACGTTTTCGTTCCTTTTTAGCTTCTCTCTGCAAAGAAAACCAGGAATCCTCACGGTATTTATCACGATCATCTTCCGCACATCGAAATTCATTACGAAAGCAATCAGGAGTACCGTAATATTTGCAATCCTGGCAAACCGATTTGGTGAATCGCTCTACTTCACGACAGAAAAGAAGAAATGTGCGGTTTAGCGGTATGTTGCCTATCAGCTCTCGGTTGTTAATTTTGTGAGAAAACTCAGTTGACGAGAAGGCAAGAACCTCCGTTACTCCAGAGCAGTTCTCATAGGATTGCTCGAGTGCCACTGATAATTTTCTACCATCTACATATCCTTTGTTATATAGGTCTGTTTTTAACCTTCCATTCAAAGGAATGAAAACATACCCTGCAGAGCTATGAATCATTTCTTGCAACTTGTATTTCTTTTTTCCTGTACTGTTCACATGAACAGGAACCGGCTTGGGTTTTGACAATAATTTTATCCCTCCTATTTTGGCACAAAAAAAGGAGACGCAAAAAAGATATACATTAACTTGTATATCTCTATGGTCTCCATGATCTGAACCTTATGTATGAGCTGCAGTTGCAGCATACTCCTTCCCTGCAAAATAAAAAGATCGCAAGGGAAAATTAATTAAATCGTATTGGAACAATTATATCGTTATCTCTATCATCTGGGAAGTCTAAGCTTATTCTTTTGTCCGTTCTTCTTTTCCGTGAACTATAGAGATATTATGTACTTCATTTATTTACCATATGAATGTCGCTATAATTTTTTTGAAAAAAATAAGAATAATTAGTTGTTTTTAATAAGCCGATTTTACCCTTTATAATGAGAGGCAATAACAGAGTAAGTGAGATTGGGAATATCTTATGCTCTCTGATTCCCTTAGTGCCCTCATTAAAACTAAAGGAGGATTTACAATGTCAGAACATCAACAATCCGTAGTAAATAGTGTTGCTCCTGGTCCGTTTGTCCGTTCAACAGAAAGCATTTATTTTACCAAAGATCAAATTAATGCCATGATTGAAAGTAGCGTGGGTCAAAGCGTATCTGGGCTTGGCTGGGCTATTGCGTCCTTTGGCTATGGTCGTATTAAACAAATTCTTGCAGCTAAACTTCCGCCTCAAGTTGCTTCGCTATTATCTTTAGCAGTAGTTGTTGTGAGTGCTGTGAAATTGGTTGAACAGATTGCTAACTACACTGAGGAAAACAGACTATCTGAAATTCTGCATACCTTGGTTGATAATTCAGGAACATTCGGAAGAATCAAGGTTACCGTTACTACTTGGGAAAAGTTAGTAGTTAATCCTACTAACAGCTACTGGACCTACTACACCACTACTTCCTATGAAGCTGTAGGATATTAATTAAAAGAAAAAGCGTCGTGCAGTTAGCTGCACGACGCTTTTTCTTTACCTCAAGATTAAAAATATTTCTTTGGTTTTATTATGTGTATTTTTGTACTGAATTTAGGAAATGGGAGGGAATTAAACATAGAGTAGGATATCTGACAAGATATAAAGGGTTTAAATGGTGGAAAGTTAATAACCCTCCTACTTGGATCCTCCCTCATCCTGGTTTCTCAAACTCATTTTAAGCTGGATTACTTCAGCATAAGTGACCGCAATCTGTACAATAAAAAAGAAAATTTGATTGAACAGGCCCATTGATGAATATAGAATTACAAAAAACGTGATTAAACCAGTCAAAAGTGCTAAGAGAGATAATGTAAAGTTTAAGGAACGTTTTTGCGTTGAGATATTTGAACACTGAAGAAAGAGAGCTTGAGCCAAGATACAGTTCATAAACAACCAAAAATGTGACCATATTAGTGAATTTAAATAATCACCAAATATGTTTATAAGTAAAATTGAAATCAATAGAACAATCAAAGAAAATCGGTCTTTTTTGCTGATCAACAATAAGACCCCCTTTCTGATGAATTTGATCTATATTTAATTTTAACATTATTTTGGAATTAATGATACAAACCTGGGTATTCATCCATTTTCAAGTTAAAGTACATTGTTAGCCTACAAAAGGGCGCATCAGAAGCCATTTATGAACAGTAACCCATAAGATAAACACTTAAAGAAAGTGAGTATCTTATGGGTTACTGTTCAAGATTCGGCTATCGGGGGTGCCCCTTTTTAATTATGAATGTTCATATCCAGTAAATTAATCATGAAAGTGATTATATTTCTTGATTTTTATAAAGCTTCAATTTTGACAGGAACAACTTCAGACTGAATTTTTATTTTTCTTTGTCTTGTTGTTTAATGGATTGGATTGCTAGTGTAAGTTGGTTTAATGAGCTATCTAACTTGTCTATTTTCTCCCCCATATTTTGCAACACGTAGCGAACTAGAATAAAACATAATGTTACTGGAAATCCAACATTTGTGACCAGTGAAATTATATCAGTTACCTCCATATTTTAACCTCTCCCTCCTTTTACGCTTCTATCTAATAAGGAAATTAATGACTCGAATTCACAACCATTCCATTCAAAAAAATGGTATAATAAGAACAAATGTTCCTGTTTTGGTTGTTAAAAACATCCTGTTTTTTCCCTATAGATATAACAGTCATAAAAGGAGAGATTCTATTATGGAAATGCAGCCAACTGTCTACGAACGTTATAAAACAGAAATATATCGAATTGGATGGAGATTACAGTATCAAGCAAAAAAAATCAGAAACCGTGAAAGCTCACTTTACGACAGTGATTATTCTAGCTCCAGTTTCACATCTTCTTCTGAAGATAAAATGTTGATTCAACAGCTTATGAATACCTTGCCCCCGCAGGGAAAGGTAATTATATATAAACTTTATATTCAAGATCTGACCGAATCTGAAGTAGCAAACGAACTTAAAATCAGTCAACAGGCGGTGAATAAATGGAAAAGAAAGATGATACAGAAATTATCCCAGATGGTGAGTTCTTAGAGTTAGTTCGTGCAGCTAAGAAAAAGGATCCAGATGCAATGCTACGACTCATTCAACTCTATAAAGAAGATATTGTAAAATTAAGCAAGTTCATTCATTTACCACAAGAAGACGCTGTTTCTCAAATCGTTCTTGAATTTTTGGAATGTATACTTCGTAATGAAGTGTCAGAAAACAATGGAAATATAGACTAAAACATAGTTTGCTTTAACTGATTTCGACATTCACTAACAATCAAAATATGGTAAATGTTATGATGACTCTCAACCATTGTGTAAAGAAATAATCTATTCTTCCAATCACTTGAATCAGCTCTAAAAATAAAGTTTGAATAACTGATGAAAGTAATTTCTGCTGGAAATGCTGCTCCCATCAAAAAAACCTTGAAAGGCATAAAGCCAATCAAGGTTTTGTTATTTAAGGGGGTCACTATGCCTTCTATCGTCACCCATGATTCTATCAATAATATGCTCCGCTTCCCAAACAGCTGCAATTTCTAAACCTTCGCATTCTAGCTTAGTAGCCTTGCTCATCTCTCCCTTATAATAAATTGAATATTCACCAGACAATATATCTATTACACACGCAGGAGGTGGCCATGTTTCCTCTTCATTAGAAAATGGCCGATTCTCAATAACCGGCCATTGACCGGATTTTAATATATCATCGTAGACACCTACAATAAATAGATAATTTTCTTTGGATTATCATTTTAAACGTTTTTAAACATTTACAATACACGCTCCCTTTCATTGAAACTTTGTATTCTTGAAACAAAGTCACTCTGTCTTCCGACTATCCCGATAGGTAGTATCTTTTATAAATGAACATGCCAGAAATTTCATGTTACTGTAAAATCTCTACTACCGTTTCTGTATGACTAAGTTCATTCACTTTCTCAAGGTGAATATACCTAGAAATGCCATCTTTTTCAAAGCGGTTCTTGCATGTAATCTCGATCGTTCACTCGTACTGAGTATTTCTATTGACGATAATGATTGTACCGCTATGTTTAGGGCTTTTTCTTTTTCTTCTAAGAGTGTTAAACAGCAGCCTATGATATGAGTACTTTCATCATATACTCTGCGTTTTTCACATAACTTTAGGTATTTTTTTGCTATTTCAATCTCGCTTAGTTCATTCATGAGATTTCTCCTTAAGGTTGCCACTATCGCTAGTTGATTCGGTCGGATCGAGGGATCCAACCCCCTTAGCCCACTTAGCAAAATCCATCGCCCATACACCGGTTGTTGATTTGCTGGTCGGCTTGTTTTTGTACATCACCATCCCTCCAACTCCGACAACGTAGCGGCTTCTTTTACTACCATTGTTGAACCACTTTTCTCCGTTTGCGATGTGTAATAGGAACTCTTCGATCTTCATTTTCTTCATCCTCTCACTTTTATGTGTTCTTCGGTTTGCAAAACTACTTTCTATGTCCCTGTAGCACCTATCCACAAATATACAATTAAGCATCAGATATCAATAGTAGTATATTAATATTGTAATATATTAATATACTACTATTGATATCTGATTTAGAAAATACAATATTTATAGATTTATAGAAACTTCCTAAGTTTTATAGTAATAAACCCTACGCATAGAAAAACCCTCAGGAATTCCTGAGGGTTTTTCTTATAGATTTGCTTTGCCTTTCTACCCTACTCGTTCGCAAGAAAAACTCAACCGAGAGGTTGTAATTCGTTCTCTTATATTGCCTATACAAGTGAGGGGGACAAATTCTCCTAACGTCCAGCCTTGCAGTACAGTTTGTGTAACGTTCTACTCGTTGTGAGGGATACACACAAGTAGAGAATATCCCAACAAGCTGAAAAATGATGAAAAGAGGGATTTATATAACTTGTAATCAAACACCTAAAACTATCGTTAGTTTCCCAAAACCACCTGCAACACCGGCTCCCGTTGGTTTAACAGGCTCGCAATCAGCTGTAGGGACTCGTTTTCTTATTTCGGACAATCCAGAGACGATCAACTCCACTACTACCACATTTACGAACGGCTTCGCTACATTGTGGAGCGATACTTCCACTGGTAACTCCACTGTACGTTACAGAGCTTTCTTGTGGCATTATAATAACACAGGTGCTTCAATTAAAGTAGGGATCACATTGGGGAATGCTGGTGCTTCTTCCTACTCGATTCATAACTTGAATAACGCTATTCAGGTAGTTCCTATTGGTCAGATTTCGTCGCTTGGAATCTGTGCTGCTGCTGCTTTGGTAGGAGGGACTATGGATAGTATTGCACCAACTAATTCTTCCGTAGCAGCGGGTCAAATTGGTGTTGTAAAAGAATGGACGGTAGGAAACGGGGAGATTGTAGGTGGTGTCATTGAATTTTCCATCAGTAACACCGTTGCTAACGTTGCCATGAATTACAGAGTCCGTACCGTAGCAGCAAATAGCGTAAGTGCAAATCTAAGTCAAAACCAAACGGCGGTTGTTAATTACTATACCAATCCGGCAAATAATTCCACGCATCCCCGCGGTTCATGGGGCTTTGCCGATATTGCGAGCTCAGTTAGTTATAAAGCTGGAAGCGGATGGGCATATTACAACGCTAGTAACGGCAATCTAGATAACCTAATGACAGCAAGTAATTCGTATAAAATTTCTGGCGCTCCAGCATCTCAGGGACCAGCAGACAGTGATAAAGGACATTATGGAGTCAAATACAATCTTACTGTCACTCTTAGTAATGATACTGGCTCTGAAAAGAAAGTTAAGATTTATGTTGGTGCTCGTGGTACAGAATATTATGCAGGTGCAGTTAAGTGGAGCGGTGATGGTGTGACTTACAAAATCCCTGCGCTTAAATCCTACTTGGATACTTCAGGAACTAATCAAGAAGGGGTTGAGGTAGTAACGGTAACGGTCGCACCTGGAGCCGTAATCACTCGTATAATTACTTTATCAACTGCGGGAGCAGCATCTACCCCGGCACTTATTGCTTTTCAGACTTTGTAATTAATGAACAAAACAAAGAAGCCCTTCTTAGGAGGGCTTCTTTGTTTTTTATTAATCAAATATTCGGTGACTTTATATAGTTATTGAGGGTGAAAATCTGAGAACCCTGAGATTAGTACCCTCGACCCCTTGCTGACACTATCGACCTTCCATACACCATTCGTAAATACGAGATTGATCGTACGATCCTCGGCATATTGATCTTCTCCTGTTAGACCATTTGCCAATATAACCGATTGGGAAAGCGTGGCTGAAGTCTTGTTAATGTATACTGGCAACGAGGCAGGCGCTTCATAGGTACTAGCTGTATTCAAGCCTTTATTTTGAACGATAGACTTAATTAATTTATCTGTAAAGTACGGTTTGAAGTAGGAACTAATATTTTTAATTGAAGAGACATCAGCTGCTTGATTTAATTTATCGGAAAGTAGTTTTAACCGTGAATCCATAATTTTCTGTTTATCAGGGATTTGAACAGACGGCTGCTCCATGTTGACAACGAGTCCCTTACCGCCCAATGTCAGTGTCGCCTGCTTAGACTGTTGGTTCCATAAGACATTCGCACCTAACGATTGCCCGACAAAGCGTAGCGGAACATAGGTTGTTCCTTTAATGACCTGCGTGGCAGTATCCAAATCAATATATTCCTGGTGCGGAATATCCGGATTATCTGTAGTCGGCGGTGATACAATAATTGCACGTTTGAAATTTGCAGCAAGCCAGATGGTCGAGTCGCCATTTTTAATCTTTACCTCTTTCTCCGCTTGAAACCATTCCACACTCGCGCCTAAATTTTCTGAAACAGCTCGTAACGGAATGAGAACTCGACCGTTATTAATCTGACCGTTGTTTATGGTCGTGGGTTTGGCTGTATCCGCCGCAAAGCTAAGCACCGGTATTGCTGGAAGCACAAGTAAAGCTGAGGCAAATAAGGAAATCGTCAATTTTTTCATCATAATAAAACCTCCCATAATAGATTCATCTTAACAATAGACGCTTTTCTCCCTTATTTTGTTTCATTTGTTTTATTACCCAAATTCTTATAGGGTTATCCAATATTTATACACTATTACTTGCAATCAATCCAGAGAACTTAATGAGCTATAATATCAATCTATAATTTTAAATTTGTTCTTGGTCAGATGCTTGCGAGTATCTCTCTTATTTTTTGTTTTTTTTCAGATTATTTAATAGTTCATTTCTTTTTTCTTTTCTCTCATTCATTATCTCTGCTTGTGTACGATCGATAATTTTGGTTGCTTTTTTTTGGAATGTAATAAGCTTCCCCTTTTTATTCATACTATTACTTCCCTTCAATTAGAGATTCATAGTATGTATTCTTCTCAAGTTTCATAGTTATAAACCTATGCACAAAAAAACCCCCGGGAACTCCCGAGGGTTTTTCTTATAGTTATGCTCTAAGCAATACCTTCTCAGCTTTCTCTTCCGTAACGGCTACTCTTTCACCAAGTTGCTTTAACATTTCGTTACGCAGCTGACGCCGTTTATTCAAAATTTCTTCCTGAGATTTATCCTCTACCTTAATTGGCCTGTTCTGCAGCATCTTGGGTAGCCTCCTTTTTTGAGATCATGTTTTTGTGTAGTATCAGACAAAAAGCATGAATAAGTCTTCTAATTTGTCTTGACTCTATTATATCATTGGAAATTACTAGAGACAAGGCGCGCTTGTCTGACTCATCAAAGTGGAAGCACCACACCCAACGTTCATTATTCAGCATCTTCATTGAGAAAGCGACGACTACTTTTCCTGGATATGGGTAGCTAATGAATGAATCGTTAGATTTTGCTTTCGCTGCAGACACAGCTGCATATTCGAATTCCTGGAAAACAGATAAATCTATCTCACTCACACTTCCTCCAGAAGTGCCTTTGTCGAGAATTTTTGTTAGTTTATTTTCCTTTACGGCATAAATAGTAAATGGAGAGACGAATCTTAGATCATCAAAATCAAGAATGCCATTGGTTAATCGATATATGTTGGTGTTGACTGCTTTAAGTAAATTAACCAAATAGGAAATACTATTTTCTGAATTATCTATATCTTCAGCAAGCCCATCTACTGATCTTTCTAACTCTTCTATTCGATCTCTTAACTCCTGGATGGTTTCCTCCAATACTTCCTCCCTACCTATAGAATATTGCAGTACTGACTCAATACTGCCGTCTTTAATAGGGACGAGTAATGTATTGAAAGCATCGTATAGACCATTAAAAGTGAAGTGATCCTTTTGAATAAAAGTATTCCAAACAGCATATTCCACAGGACGTCTGGCCTTCAAAGCTTCAACGTGGAATTCAGGCGACCCTAGGGTTGCCATCTTGTCTATGTATCGTTTTACATAAAAAAAGTAATAGATAACAAATAGCAAGACTACACTGCCTAGAATAATAGACCATAATGGTAAATGCTTATACCAACCTGTCAAAATGACTATTGCTTGTCCTAAAAGAGGTAGTGAGCTCCATTTTATCGCTGAAACTATTTTAGCATGTTTAAAATATCCTAACACTTGTTTAATAGGACCTTTCCAAGCAATGCCTACCCATTTTTCGTTTTTCTGCTGTCTCATCTTTTTTATGATTGGATCGAAAGTTCCTTTTATTTCATCAATATAGCTATGATAGTTTTTCATTATGTCAGATTGGTCCATGAAATATTTCCCTCCCCTTTCATTACTATTCCACAATTGTGGCGGAGATCCTTCCTTAAACTACTTACTTTCAAATGTCATTAACAACAGGAAAATCAAATGACAACTGATCCATGGATTCAGGTTTATAATTCATAAAAACATATTCTTTCTCTATTCTTCGGGTTTGTCCTAGTTCAGCCTTGGCTACTGTGCCTACCTTTGATTCGAATGTCTCACAATGCCAATCCTTATAAAGATCTAGAATTAACGGATCGCCATAATACGTGACCATGCATTTGCCTTGAATATTATGAAGCATTGTAGCAAGTTCCACATGTTCATCAAAAGCGAATTTGTAATAGTGCTCACGGTGAACATATGGAGGATCGACAAATAGGAAAGTACCCGGAGAATCATATCGCTGTATCATATTTTTATAGTCAAGGCATTCAATCATGACTCGACTAAACCGCTCTTCAAAAGCTTCGAGTTTTGCCAAAGAGTTTTGAAAATCACTAGCGGTGTTCTTAATCTTTCCAGATCGCCATCCACTTTTAATACCGTTTGCGGGTATTATGCAGTTTCGGAGTAAATAGTACCACCTAACTGCTCGTTCAAGAGAATCTTTAGGAAGCTCCTCACGTTGCCATTTTTCGAAAAGGTAGCGGCTTGTCGGTAAAGTAGATAATGAACTTATCAACTCATCCCGTCTCTCTCTCAGAGTTAGAAGAAAATTGATCAGATCATGATCCTTATCATTAAAAACCTCTACCTTACTTCTTCTTTTAGCCACAGTCATGTGACCTCCGCCTCCAAAAACATCCGCCCAGCAGTGGTGTTCAGGAATTAAAGGAACCAAGTCACGAGACAGAAAATGCTTTCCTCCAAACCACCTAATTACACTACTTACGCTATTTTCATCAACATAATTTGTCGTCATATCCATCTCTCCTGTTTCCGATATCGTATTTAGTCGATATGGAAATAGGCAGGACTCTATCTGTCCTCTCACGCATTCTCGAACGATTTGCGTAAGTGCTACATATCCCAATTGGGAGCTCGCTGAAGGGGGCTACAATGAACCTCAATACGGTTTATTCCGTACCTTCGTCGCACCTGATATTAGAGAGTATGGAATCGCATTTTTAACATTTCATTCATATGAAACACCATTCCTTATTTGATAAGTGCGATTTGTGTCCGGAGTAACGCTGCACTAATTTTATTTTCACTCTGCAGTACATAGCTCTGTTTGATCAGACACAACGTAAATTTTGCTAGGCACTTACCATATTTGTTTTTAATACTCTCAAAGTTGGAATCTGCATGGAGTTCCGCAAGTGAACCTTTTGCCTGTAGAAAGGATGCGAGCTCACCGTTTTGGTCTTCTTCTTGAAGCAACTGTTCCATTTCTCCTAAGGCATTTTTAACGTCTTTCCGCTTCTGGTTGTAATTTCCGAGGAGCTCCTTTAGTTCTTCTAGATTTCGCTCGATGCCGTAAAGATGAGCGTTATTACTAAAACTAGTAATAACCTCACTAGCTTCTTGGGGAGTCTGCAACCGAATCATTGAAGTGATCTGCCATTTCTCACGTTGAATTTCCTTGAGTTTTCGCTTGTTCAGCTCCTCCTCAATTAAATCACCGTAATAATTTGGTTTACTTCCAAGTGGTATTCCAGATCCATATACGCGATAAGAAACGTTATACTCATCAAGCAGTTGCTTAAGCGGATCTGAGAAGGTTCGACCTGCATGAATTTCTACAAAAGGCAATGATTCCATACGGAGAATCAGATTCATGACCTTATGGGCTAACTCAATCGCTTCATTTTTTCGTGGATGATATTTTTGCTTAGGATACGGCTCGACTAATTCCTTATAGCCAATAACTCGCTGCTCATAATGACTCAAAAAGAAGATGTCTTCATGAGGAAAGTCACGGATTTCCATGTACTTGATGACTGAATTAACCCATCGACTTTGCGTTCCTTGGAAGAACTTGTGAGCCGGCATAGCTTCATCTGGTCTTGCTGAAGATTCTGTTATAAAAGCAATTCTTCGCATTATTCCACCTCAAGTCTAATTTTTATTTCTCTGATTAATGCTTAGGGGTAATGTATACACCCATTTCTCCAGGATTAAATCCTCGGGATACAGTCTAATACATTGGCCACAATCATTCACCTAATCGCGTCTCAAGTAAAACTCCTTCATTCCCGAAGCAATCACATACTTGAATCATCGCAGGATGTACTTCACCACAGCTTGAGCAAACAGGTTCTTTGCAGGCTATTTCGAAGTGATCATTTAAAGGATTTTCGCTGGTATGACGCCATGTTTGTTCTTTTTTACAGCAAGCTGTTAAAAGGCTCATCCTAATTCCTCCTCTTTTTTTGGGCATAAAAAAGGAGACAAAAAAAAAGAATATACGTGTCCCGTATACCTTTTTGTCTCCATAATTTAAACCCTATTTTATTTCTGCTATGCAGAAGTCCCCTTCTCTGCATGAATTATAGTTCTGCAGAGAAAATAAATGTGTTTCGTAATAGATCTAGTATATTATCTCTTAGGTAATTTGGAAAGAAAAAGAAGGTGAACTGAATGTAGTTATGTGTTCTTGACCTCTATTTTCCGTACCTTGCGGAATGCCCCAAAAAATGATTTACTAGTTAGTAAGCAGTAAGCAGTAAGCAGTAAGCAGTAAGCAGTAAGCAGTAAGCAGTAAGCAGTAAGCAGTAAGCAGTAAGCAGTAAGCAGTAAGCAGTAAGCAGTAAGCAGTAAGCAGTAAGCAGTAAGCAATTGCCAATCAAAAATCAAATATGCTAAATAATTCGGAAGCACCGATAAATTCTTAAACCATGAGCAATCACGTTCATGGTTTAGAATCTATCGGTGCTTTTTTATTTAATTTAAGGAGGTATATACAAGAGCTTCTGCTTACAGTGCTGCCAGATATTAATAAATGAATAAATCAAAGGAGAGGATTAATGAATGATAGATAGTACACTAATGTCAATAATATTGAGAGTAATTGTTGGTGGTTCAATGATGTTTGCAAATCGGAGTATATATCATTTATATGCTCAGGATTTTTTACACAAGTCACCTTGGCAAATTCTTCATTATGTCATATTTTTTATACTTATGTGTTTCTCTGGTTCCTTATCCCTTATGCAACTTGGAAAGGAAATAGTGCGGGATCTTTATCGAGTTTGGAAAAGACGGTAATTATATTGGGAATTTTTATGTTTTATAAATTACACACTTATTTTAATTAAATTGGCGTACCTTCGTTTAGCAACTCCAGCTGTTAGCAGAATAAAGAATTAGACTGAACCTAGTAAAATTGAAACAGCGACAGCCAAGGACAAGAAAATAAAGTCCTAGACTGTCGCTGTTTTATTGAACTAACGTGTCCCGTTAGCTTAACAACAAACTCCTTGTGCTAATCAATTAAATGGTTTGCATAATTGAATCTTTGCAAATAATCACTTATTACACTTTGATCCTGATGCCACCATAACATTGGATAATTATTGTTCTTTACAAACCCTAACTTAGTCGCTAACCGGATCGATCGTTGATTACCTGCGTCACAATTATAATTCGGCACTAATTTATGGTTCAAACAATGTTCGATAAAAGCTGTACCCGTATATGTTGCAAATCCTTGATTCCGGTAATTCTCCACGGTTACAATATCGAGATCTGCGTACCCTCTACCAACAAAAAAAGAATTGCAAACACTAGCAAAATGATCATCCTTCAGAACGCAATAACCAAACCCTCGATCCACAAACTGTTGCGCTGAACTCCATAACGAGTCATACGAAGAGTCCATTTCTTTCTTATATTTATCGAACAGCGTGTCATCCATTCGTTCCATTACAAATTGTTCTGGCAATGCGTTGAGGTTTGTTAGAAGCAGGAATCTCGATAGATCGAATGTAAAAGAAGATCGGTGTAATAATACCGTCTTTCCCGCTAATCTTTCGCTAATTTGAAATAATAGTTCTGGTGTTGATGCATAAAGATCGTAATAATTTAAATGGTTTTGATCATTTAGCAAAAAAACAACTACATCATTCTTGAAGCATTCATTGTCTCCACTCCCGGCCAAAAAATATTGTCCATATGAATTGATAATAAGAGTGCAGGTAGGATTTACATTGGAATCAACAAACACTTTTCCAGATTGATTTTGGTCAATAACGGAATATGCGAACACGGGTTCATACGCTAGATTTTTCAGCAGTGGCATAACATTAGCGTACTCTTCTATAGATAATTCTATCATATCATCAACTCCCTCTAGCTAAGGTATTTGATACAACTAATTATTTGTGTAAAAAAATTTTATCAACTATAAATAGTCGTAAGACGCTAAGAACTCTTGGGCATAAGCAGTTAAGAGTAGAATCCTATTGGTTTATTTTAACATATGTATGGAGGTAAAGTATGAATATAACTAAACTATCCTGCCCGTTCGTATTATGAGGTCACCAGATCTTTCTGGTCGACCTTTTTTTTGTATGGTCGTAAGATAGCGGTAGCCGGGGATCGAACGTTTCTGCCCGTGGGACTTGGATCCCGAGAGCTATTCTGTTCATCCCCCCTACTTGTTCAACCATGGTTAGGCTGGTTGGGACGTTGATCCCGTATCACATGCGATAGTGTGGAAGACAAGAAGGTTAGGGGTTGCCGGTGAAAATACTACAGGAGTGATGTCATGAATCCAGTCATTGGTTTGGATGTGTCCAAGGGAGAGAGCCATGCACAAGCTTTTTTAGACCGTGGAGTACCTCATGGGAAGATCTTTAAATTTAATCATGATCTAGAGGGATTATCGTCTTTTCTTAATTATGTTAGAGCAGTGGAATCAGCTGCTGGGGTGAGCCCTTGCATTGTAATGGAGGCAACAGGTCATTATCATAGCCCTGTTGTTCAGTTTCTGGATGAGCACCAGTATCTATACATCGTCATTAATCCGTTAATCTCATATGAGGCCAAAAAAACTAATTTAAGACGGGTCAAGACGGATGCTGCTGATGCCTATCAACTTGGGGCACTGTTCTATAAAGAAGAGTTTGAACCCATCAAAAAACGGGGTCAGCATCTCATGAATTTACGCTATCTAACACGACAGTATGAATCCCTAACGGGTATGTATGTTCAAGCAAAACTACAATTCCAGGCCATTCTGGATCAAGTTTTTCCCGAATACCATGGCGTGTTTGGTGACCTTTATTCGAAAGTTTCACTTCGATTTCTAGCCTTACACCCGACGTCTAAAGAAGTCCTGGGTATGACTGTGGAAGAGATTACAACAACAATCCAACGTCTTACTGGACGCGGAAGATCCGTCTCATGGTGTTTGGAACGCGCTCAAATCCTAGCGGCTGCAGCAAGGCGAAATCCCTTTAAGGAGACGGCTTTTCCAAGTCATTTGATCTCCATGCAGCTGCTCATCAAATTACTTCTTCAATACCAGGACCATCTATCAGACCTTGATAAATCGATAGAGACCCTGGCTGAAGAGTTACTTGAATATGATTTAATCCAATCGATACCCGGTATCGGCACGAAAATTGCTGCAACAATTTTGGCTGAGATTGGAGAAATCGATCGGTTCGATCACGCAAAGAAGCTGGTGGCCTTTGCTGGTGTTGATCCCAGTGTATTTGCTTCAGGTAAGTTTGTGGCAACCCAAAATCGAATCACGAAACATGGCTCGAGAAGGCTTCGTACAGCCCTGTATCAAGCTGTGCGCTGTGGTATTCGTAGTAATAGAAACAAGAAATTAAGAGCTTACTACGATAAAAAGCGTGCGGAAGGAAAGCTGTTCAAAGTAGCGGTAATTGCTTGTGTAAACAAACTCATCCACTGGATTTTTGCCATCTTAACTTCAAAAGAAGCATTTCGTCTAGAATGAGCAGCATGAAATAGAAAAAGATGAAATATATTCCTGTGCCGAAGGGGACGGTTATTTGTCATATCTTTTTTTAAGTATACCACTTCAGGAATCGGCCATTAATAATTAAATATTGACAAGCTATTAGCTGGAATAGCGTAATGGGACGTTACCAGTCTAATACTTTATTTTCTTAGTCTATAACTTTATTTTTCAGTCTAATACTTTATTTTCTTTTAACACCTAGACTGCTGGCTTTATTGAACTAACTGGATACGTTAGCTCAATGTACAACTGACCCAAAATGAGAAACTTGAAAAACAGAAATAAGACCGATCAAAGGATCGGTCTTATTAAGTATTTAAATTCAAAGTCTTGCAGTATCGTCTTTATAGAACGCTTCATTCAATTCATTATGCTGCATTTATTTTATACAGCAGCACATCATTTATAACGAGCGCATATTTACAAATAGCCATCTGTGGTGTTTTCCCAGCCCCAATATATATATCTTCATAGTAGATACTCCAAAAGAGTCCAGCTCCAGAACCGCAAGGTACAAGCCTAGTCTTATCTGCGATAAGGGTATACTCAAACACTTGCAAGGCATGATTCATGTCTTGGGAAGGTTTGAATGAGCCCCTACAATAATGCTCGTGAGATAAAAATGCCGGCACCTCAAACGTATGTGGCTCCCATCCCATTACTTCTGTAGTAATGACGTGATCTCGCTCTTCCGAAGTCATCTTATCAAATCTGAGGATCTGAGGATCTGCGGCTCACAGAGAAGTCTGGAATTCCTTAGATCCTCCTTAGTTATTTTTTTCAGATATTTAGAGCGTGCCAATTCATATGCTTCAATTTGTTTCTGAATATTAGTGTCCATAATTTTGTCAATCGGACCACCCTTCATAACATTCTTTGCATAAGCCATTAGTCGAATCTTCTCCCAATGAACCCTGACACCAATTACAAAACTTAATTTTTTTCTCTTGAAACTGTATTTGCGTGGTTTTTTTCTTCTTAAATTTCATTAATAGGCTTATCAAAATCAAGCACGCTCCTGTTTTCTGTAAATTCTATCGTTTAACCATCTACGCAAAAGATGGTTCCGTATTTAAGATCTCCTGTTTTTGTTTCGATTTTTCCCCGCTTCCGCCGCATAAAAAACAGATGCCGTTCTTAATATGAAGGTATCGAGTTCTACCCGAACCTTTGCATCGTTCACACGGCTCTGCATCAAGAGAAGCGGTACGCACCATTTGAATACTATTCTTCTTCTTCTGGCTAATTGAGCTGAACGTACTCGAAGTAGGTTTCATGATAGGAAACGGCGTAGACCGCACTATGTTTTTCTGAGTTTTTGATGTCAGTTTCACGGCACTCTCCACCACGACCTCTGGATCATAAGCTGGTTTCCCAGCATACTGAAGTGCAGCTCTTCTTGTCTCAATTCTCACAACCACTTCTTGTCCGGCTGCTTCTTTACAGAGCAAACCCCATGCTAACCCTTCATAAGTTCTCAGAAACATCGCTTGCGTTACTTCAGTGTCCCAAAACCAAACTTGCTGGCTTTTTACGCATGTATACCGGCGATAGTACCATCCGCCTTCTTCTGATCCTCCAAATGCCCGAGTGACAGTATAGACGTTCACCCAAGGGATAAGTCCGAAAAAGGTAGGTGGGCGGAGCATAGGTAACGACTGTCCTGAAGATGCCTCCTGATAGGACTCTGAGTTCTTCTCTATGCGTTTTTCGCTAGATTTGCAGACTTGCTGCATCTTTAGTCATTAATCTCTGCTGAAAGAGGATCTGCAGGTTCTTTAAGCCCCTTTGAATACGTAATGCACTCTGATAACTCCACCGCTTCACAGCTGGAATGGTTTTGTTTATTCGTGCACTAGATAAACAAATGCCGGCTTCTTCTGACTTCATATTTTTAAGGTCTGTAGATGGATCGGCTGGTTTAATTGGATAATGAACAGTAAGGCTAGAGAAGATGAATGACTGCAAACGATTCAGGGAGCGGGAGCAGAACTTAATTAGCCGCTCCTTTTCCGAAAATATTCGTCTCACGATCACTCTCAAAAGTCCTTCTGACTTTGCTATGTCCGCTTCTACAGCAGCCATCGCTTCCATATCCTCTATATAGCTAAGAAGATCCATTTGTTCGTATTGAGTCATATTTAATCCTCCTCGGGCTCCATAATAGTAATAATTGCTTCTAAGTTATCTCCAGGACCAATGATCCTCGTGTAAGTCTGCTCAAAGATTTAAGTTTATCCAATGATAGCCAAAATCAGGGCTACTACTTTCCGGAAGGAAAATCTAATCAATTCTTCATTTTAGGAGGTAATGGTATTTCCTATTTCGAAATAGTTGGTAATCACAGCGAAGAACTCTGGACTTCAAAAATCGATACTTCTACTAAATCATCGAGCAAACTATTCTTCTTACCATATAAAATAATTAATCAGGACGGAAAGTTGCCCACTTTTAACAGTAGAGTTGTTTATTATCATCTCATGCTTCCAATTATGGAAGCATCATATGGTTTTATAGAAACGAATGGTCAATCCACATCATTAGGACAAAAGGAGATTCAACTGAATCAATTTTTTGAAATTCCTGAAGAACATTAGTTGAATTCATCAATATAGTTCAATGCCAAGCAACGTTTCTTTTGCTTGGCTTTTTTGTCATCTTATTAATTAAATTTCCCACAAATTTTTTTTTTTGGCGGTTGTCTGAAAAAGTATTAATAGACTGTAATCTGATAACCTAATTTTATCCATATTTTTATTGCTTATGTATAGTTAAGACGCTGTATTACATAGCTGGGATTATCTTATTAATAATCCAAACCATTCTTTCCCTACTGGTTAAATTACTGAACAACAATGCAATTAGTGCCGTCTTCTTTTGATTAATAATCGGGTCGAACGATGCTGTCGCATAGAGAACTGCTGTAACCAACTTAAATTATTCAACTTATTCTTTTGCAGATTTAGTGAACTAGAAAGTTTCTTTTGCAAGAATTGCTTCAGTATTTGAATAATTGGTATAAACGACTAGGAGCGTTGAGTGCATTGCTTAAAAATTAAATTTTCTCGGTTGTATTCTAACCCTTTAAAACTCCTATTTTAGTGAAGGCAAGAATAGAAGGTTTGATTAGGGGTACTCAAATCTTCTCATTTTACCCCCTTGCCTAATAATTTATTTTAGAAAAGGAGTTTTTTAATATGGCAGTTAACTTTAACATTCGATTGGTAACATTTATCCCTCATGATAAAGTAGATTCTCCAGTACAGTATGGTTTACCCGCCTACGTTGTATCATTTAAAGGAGATAATCGAGGTTTTGACAAGAATACTGCAAACACCGAAAACTTTCGTACCGCACAGCAGATAAATGTACAATTTACGAATACTGGTGGAAGCTGGACCTCCTTTAAGAATATCGGAACAACTACTGCATATCACTTTAATAATACGACTTTAACCACAACGACTCACACTGCAAAAGCTTCTGATGCAGGTTTGACTGTCACGCGAACCGATGCAAGCTTGACAGGTAGTAGTAGCGATTACATGAAGTTTGTTTGCTCATGTAGTGTAGGCAATCCCTTCATTCCAAGTCCAGAAGTCTTTAACGGTAACATTGATTATGAATTTACTCTCTACGTTTATAAAAATGGCACCATCTCAATTCAGGGAAGCCACGATGGTTTCCCAGCTTACGAAGTATATGCTGAGGCCAATTCAGGCGGTTACCAAAATATCTATCTTTTCGATCCCCGTGATCACGGAAAAAATCAGCTCTCCTTGTTGCCGCCAATGGATGTTACAGGTGTATACAACTCTCGACAAATCTTATAATAAAAAAAGGCCTACATCTTGTACAAAATCATTAAGTTAAGATACAGGCCCTAAAACTAAAGAAAAGCGTAGGTTATCAAAAAGATAGCCTGCGCTTTTTTTGCACGTAACAATAAATAGAGCTTGACAAGAAGGTAGAAATGTATTCCGAAGCCCCTGAAAAATGAGGAGGCTACGCCAATGAATGAGTATGCGAATACTTTAAAAGAAACTCTAATATCACTAATGCGAGAAATGTCACCCACACCAGCACCTATGTCAAAAAGCCCAATAAAGATTTTACATGAACGAAGATGTTGCTCTTTGAGACGGTTAGGCAGTTTCTCATCTCCATGGGAGGTAACAGCATATATAATGAACTCTTGGATTCACAGGGTTACGATGTAAACACTGCAACGACTTCTGCTTTTATCCAGCAGAGAAATAAAAGTCTCCCGTCTGCTGTAGAGTCCTTGTTCCACGAATTTACAGTGTCTTATATGAATATCAAGCATGACTGAGGTGATCGATTACTCGCTATTGAGGGTTCTGATCTAAATATTGCTACCGACTTTGTGGATACGGACACTTATTTTCAATGTCGCTTAAACTAAAAAAGCATAAACTTTTACATTTGATTGCAGTATATGACTTATGCAACAGACTCTATGTAGATACCCTTGTTCAGCAACGACGGTTATGCAACGAGGGAAGAACGCTGGCCATGATGATTGATTGTTCCACGCTCAAAGGGAAAATCATGGGTTCACATGAAGATTTTTTTTAGCGAATATTCTATTCGCTTGTTTACTGTGCTCTTTTATGTATGTGCTCCCCGAAAAAAGCAAACGCCACTGGGCTTCTCCCCATGCCGTTTTGAATTCATGTTTAATTTAAGTCTTGTCTTTGAGTTATCTTAATGATATTGACATCTTGTAGGGCCATTTTTAAATTAATGAGTTTGAAGATTTTTTTTGAAGAACAGAAGATTATAAATAAAACCTAGAATAAACGCTGATGGCATGAAGAAGCACAACAATAACTGTCCTTCAGGGGACCATACATGTCCGGCAGTGAATAGTAAAGGGAATATAAGACCTACAATAACGGAAATTAAGGCAGTAAGAAGCCATTTAAATATATTATTTAATGATGTTTCATTGATTACATAAGCGCCTAAAAATATCGCAGGCACCATAATGAGTAAATACAAGCCGAAAAAAGAAATAACAAGTCCTCTATATTCACTTTCATGGATGGTTTGATTGAAAAAAACTTGACTTCCTTTCTGATAAAGCCAAGCTCCCACGCCATAGGCAAGAATGATGCCAATTCCTGCAAGTATATACTTTATTATTTTGATCAAGTGCTTCACCTCAATTAAAGTTTATAGATATTACATAAGACGTAAAAATTTGAGAAAAGTTTCTGTTTTCTTAATTTTAGTCTGCTTCAGGAACGAAGTGGCCGTCTTATTCTGAGGCGTATTCAAGCCATGTTTAAGAAAGCCAGCCGACACAAACTCTCCGTGGCGGTTTTCTTATGGTCAGAAATAAACAATAAGATTTAACATATCCTTATACAAATAGATAGTAATAAGACCGGTCAACTGAGTCTGATCGGTCTTATAAAGTATTTAATAATCTATGTCTGGCAGCTTATGCCGCATTAATTTTACACAGCAGCACATCATTAATAACGAGTGCATATTTACAAATAGCCATCTGAGGTGTTTTCCCAACCCCAATATAAATATCATCATAGTAGATACTCCAAAAGAGCCCAGCACCAGAACCGCAAGGAACTAGCCGAGTCTTATCTGCGATAAGGGTATACTCAAATACTTGCAGGGTATGATTCATGTCTTGAGAAGGTTTGAATGAACCCCTACAATAATGCACATGAGATAAAAATGCTGGCACCTCAAACGTATGTGGCTCCCATCCCATTACTTCTGCAGTAATAACATGATCTCGCTCTTCCGAAGTCATCTCATCAAATCTAAGGATCTGTGGCTCACAGAGAAGTCTGGAATTCCGCAAGTCTTCCTTATTTATATTTTTTAAGTACTTGGAGCGGGCTAACTCATACGCTTCTATTTGTTTTTGAATCTCAGTGTTCATATTTATTGACCCAACAAAGACCAGGGAATTAATCCTGGAGTCTGTCAGGTCACCTCCTCTTCTTTTATTTTGTTCGTTATAGGTGCTTATTCGTTTTCATCACTACGTAAAGGATGGTTCCGTATTAAGAGCTCTTGTTTTTGTCTCGATTTTCCCCCGCTTCCGCCGCATAAAAAACAGATACCGTTCTTAATATGCATGTATCGAGTTCTCCCCGAACCTTTACATCGTTCACACGGCTCTTCATCAAGAGGAGCGGTACGCACCAGTTGAATACTACTATTCTTCTTATGATTAATTGAGTTAAACGTACTCGGAGAGGTTTTCTTCATAGGCAATGGCGTAGAACGCTGTAAGGCACTCTCTACCACGATCTCTGGATCATAAGCTGGTTTCCCAGCGTATTCTAGTGCAGCTCTTCTAGTCTCAACTCTTACAACTACTTCTTGTCCGGCAGCTTCTTTACAAAGCAGCCCCCATGCTAATCCTTCATAAGTTCTCAGAAACATCGCTTCCGTTACCTCAGCGTCCCATAGCCAAGCTTGCTGGCTTTTAACGCACGTATACTGGCGATAATACCATCCGCCTTCTTCTGATCCTCCAAATACTCGAGTGACAGTATAAACGTTCACCCAAGGGATCAGTCCAAAAAAGGTAGGTGCGCGGAGTATAGGTAACATCTGTCCTGATGATGCACCCTGATAGGACTCTAGATCCTTCTCTATGCGTTTTTCACTAGATTTGCACACTGCTGGAGCTTTAATGATTAATCTCTGCTGAAAGCGAATCTGCAGGTGCTTTACTCCCTTTAGAATACGTAATGCGCTTTGAGAACTCCACTGCTTCACAAGCAGAATAGTTTTCTTTATTCGTGCACTAGATAAACAAATGCTAGCATCCTCTGATTTCATATTTTTTATGTCTGAAGATGGATTGGATGGCTTAATCGGATATTGAGCAGTAAGGACAGAGAAGATGAAAGATTGCAATCGATTCAGAAAGAGGGAGCAGAACTTTATTAAACACACCTTCTTCGATAACTTTCGTTCCACATACACTTCTAGAAGCCCTTCTGACCTCTCTATATCCGCTTCAACAGTAGCCATTGCTTCCATATCCTCTAAATAGCAAAGTAGATCTATTTGTTCGTATTGAGGCATCTTTAATCCTCCTCAGGCTCCATAATAGTAATAACCGCTTCTAAGTTATCTCCAGGGCCAATGATCGCTTTGAGCTGAACATTCTCAATATTCCCATGCTTATCAGCCAAAGGGACGGTGAATAGCAGCTCGTGATCATTAGTTGTGGAGGTTCTTGCCACAGAAGCAAGCATGCTTAAACATCTCCACAAAGCTCCACGTGTTCTAATATCGAATGGCTTATCTCCATCGATATCTTGTATGGCTCCGATCCATACCGCACTCGTAATGGCAACAGGATAGATTATACCAAGTTGTCTAGCTGGCTCTGAAACGTCAATTAAGCCGCCATCCTGGATTTTATCTGCTCGTGAGTAGGCATGAATTAGAGTCGTGCCGCAAAGTTCATTCATCTGGACCATCCTTTTATATTTTTTAATGATTGAAAAGAAGATTCAAATCATTCTCTTGTATCATCATGTTTTTGTGCTTCATTTAAGCTGAGTATTACATACTGCATTGGAGTACTCACTCTGACCCGCCGCATGAGATGAATGAATTGCCATTCTCGCTGATTGCGTTTACGGTAATTTGCTAGATTCATCAAAATGAGAAAGTAGTTCATTCCAATACCGATTACTCGCTCTACTCTATTTTGCTGTACCGGTGTACCGCTCAGACCTAATTTTGCATAATAGCCTTGTAAGGTCGAAGTTTCAGAGTGTAACTCGATATCCGGATACCCTGCTTTAAACTTACGTATAGCATCTTCCTGCAGCCTTGAATACTTCTCCCGATGTGCATAGTAAAAGCCAAAAGCGGGGCTATGATGAAGGGTGTAAGCACCCTTTCCATTACGACTAACTACGAAATATCGGTTTAAATAACGTCCGAATACCATTGATTTAGCCGTAAATAACATAGATCCAAGGAGAATAGCGAAAATGAATACGAGTACAAACGTTTCTATAAGAATAATTATCATTTTTAAATACCTCCCCATAACAAATGAAGAGGATTAACGGTTGTATTACACCCGTAATCCTCCTTGTTTTTCTTTATATGCAACAATGATTTCGTGAGACAATTCGGCTTGGGGAAGGTAAGAGGTCACGAAGAACTGAGTGCGCTCTCCGATGACTTCTTCAATCGATTCACCGTTATCAATAAAGACAGGAATCATCATCCCTAGCGTCATGGCCACTAAATCAGCAAGCTCAAACGAAACTCGATTTTTATCAGCACTGGATAGTAAATAATACTCTTTCTCTTCATACCGTAGGCGGTAATGGAAGGTGTAGTCCCCCTCTTTCCCACGTCTTGGAATAAACAAGATCTCAGTATGAGTCAACGCACGATTTGATGCAATCACTTGCATCTCAGCATACCGGAGCATGAATTCTTGTACGGAATCGACCTCTAGCAAAAGATTGTCCCTTTGTATTTTCGCATCAGTTAAATGTTTCTGATGTAGCGGGGTATCTTTGATAGAATGTCCATTCTTTTGTTTTAGCTCTATTTTCGCCTCGAGCATCTGAAGATCAAATTGAAGTTGCTGCAGCTCCTGCTCATTACGTGCTATAAATTCAGCCTTCTCTTCCTCGTAAAGAGCACGATTCGCGTCTATATCCTTCCGTAGGGCAAACCCCTCATTTAGGACATCATTACAGCGATTTGCGATTTGATCTAGCTCAAATTTTCTATTAATAAGTTCTCTCTCTCCACCATTAATCGGTGTATTGTTTAACGTTACCCAGCTTGCAACTTCTGCATCATATCGCTTTCGCAGTTCTTTAGATTCCAGTTCCCATACATTGATGTGTTCCGGAAATGCAGGTCCCGCTTCCTGCTCAAGATTCTCAATTTGTTGACGTAGATCCGTCATTCTCCGTTCATCATCCTCGATGACTGCAGAAGACCCTCGTAGCGCATTCTTGAGAAGCAGTTGAGCTATTTCTTTTTCTGTATCATGAATATAGTCGTTCCATTCATTCAGTTCACTTTTTAAGGACTGTAGATATTGGAGTGGATCTCTCAATCCGTCTATATTCAGACGTGCCTGAGTCTCCGCTGGAAGACTTTTCATGACTTGAGCGACATCTTGTACTGGAAGCATGGAAAGAACTACATTGTTCGTCCTAGCCGCTCCGATTCCACCGATATACCCCGGAAGAAAGATACTAAGTAATGTATCTGTTTCTCCAAACCATTCATCAAAATCATCTTGGCTAACCTTTTCATTATCCAAAAATAGACGCATGGAGCGGGCAGTACTAATACGGCAGAATGAATGCTTAACAAGAAGTCCCTCAGGGGTATGAAACTCCCAAGTAGTAACGACTTTCATTTCTTTAGTATTGGGATTAGCCAAACGTTTCTTGACTCCCTTTACATTCCCCGTTAAATCGCACCCTTTCAGGCACCATATGATGGCTTCGCTAAGGGCAGTTTTCCCCTGTCCGCGATCACCGGTAATATGATTACCCATTCCAAAAGAAAAGGAGTGCTCCGTTTCATAGAGTTTGAAACCAGAGATCTGGGTAAGTACCAGTTTCATCTTATATGCCTGATACATATTTATATTCCCCTCTCACATGAGTCCTCTTAGTTTCATGCTCATATTGGATTGACTAGCGATGATCACATGATCTTGTAGCTCAATACCAATAAGTTTGCTAGCCTCCACTAATCGATTGGTTAGTTCAATATCCTCTTCAGAAGGAGTGCTATCTCCGGATGGGTGATTATGCGCTGCAATAATAGAAACTGCACCACGCCGGATGGCTGCTTTAAACACTTCTCTGGGATGAACAAGACCACTGTTCACCGTACCTATGGAGATCGTTTCTCTTCCTATCACTTTGTTTCTTGAGTCTAAGAAGAGCAGAACAAAATGTTCTTTGTCGAGAAATTTGAGATCATTCAGGAATTCGTAACAATCGTCTGGATAACGAATCACCGTGATTTCCTCTTTCTTAACTGCATGTACCCTGCGTGAAAATTCAAACAAGGCAACGATCGGAAGACTTTGTTTCTCGTTAATACCAAACAGTACCGAAAGCTCGAATTCGGAAAGAGAAGCTAAGTAGTTGAGTCCCTTTTCCAAAATTTGATCCACCAAAACTGATACGCTTCTATCTGTCACTAAAGGTTCTAAGATTAGAATGAGTAAATCTCTAGTGGACAGAGAGTTGGTATTGCACGATTGATAAAAAGAACTCCGAACTTCACGCACCGCATATTGATTGGTATCTGTAATAGACATATTTTTCGCCCATGCCAATTGAAGGGGCAAAAGCCCCAATGCACAATGGCAGCGGGGCTTTCCTCCTCACAATTTGGTTTTTATAGGCATCCTAAAGGCATGGAATCTAGCTTCTAGACAGCAATTTTCCGATCACTGTGCATTCTTTCAGCTTTTTCCGTCTTTCTGCCTCGAATTGTAGTTTCATCAGTTGTACCTTAGTCATGTTTTTTGCCCATATGTATGTACTGGGGCGAAGCCCCTAATTACAACATAGCGGGGCTTCCTCCTTTAAATTAAATTATTTTTATGGTCTCCAGCTTCTTGCTTAACTAAAACTAATTACACTGCCACTGCCAGGTGAAGATGTCTTTTTAGCAGTTGCAGATTCAAGGCTTGTTGAACGCTTAGAAAAGGTTGACGCTCATTACTAGCTTGGATATTCGCACAAACTTGCGCTGGATGCGGATACCCATGAGCGGTCTCCCCTTTCAACCATTTTTCTGTACAAACAGAAATGTTCCCTTGAATATCCACTGGCATGGATTGTAAATAGGTTTCAATATTGATCTCCTGCAGAGGAGTTAGTGTCATAATATAAGTCATCCTCTCAAGCGCCGCAGCGGGCGATATTTATACAACTAGATCGAAGCTGATTTGATCATCAGGCTTCTGCTGGCCTTTCAAATTATGTTTCAATTCATCAAGCCAATGCGAGAAGCGCTGATGCGGGATCGAATTCCGAATATCCTCATTCCGGACTTCAAAATAATAGTGGTCAAGAATGGGATAAAACGAGAAATACAGTTGTTTCTCCGCTTTTGACCAAATCCTTGGATTGCTCTCGACAAATCCATAGATTGGGCGAAACTGTTCAATATCAAGAGCAACCTGCATCCAATTCACTGAAGTCACAAAGTGCTGACTCATCGTAAAGTACCAATCGGATAGCACTCGAGCTAGTAACTCCTTATCGGTTGGCCCATTCTCATTAGCGAAACGAATCCAAAAGTAGGAACGTTCGGGCGAACACATGTTTACCCTGGCCTCCACGGTGAGTGAATGCGTACCTATGGAGCGGGTCCAGCGTTGTTTTTTACCAGGAGTCAGCTTGACTTGCTTCAGGACAGTCGCAACCGCTTCTAACGGTGCTTCTACGTGCCATTTAAAAGCAATATATCGAAGCTTCATTCCGTACTCACGCCCCAATCCGTACATTGTTCCCGATGTTCATGCCAAGTGGAAGCATACCGCGATAATTGCGACCAGCCGCCAGCATGATGGTGTTATCAGGATCAAAACCCGCTTCTATTAGCTGATCGTTGATCATAGAAGACCAGACTTGCAGCTCAGCCGGTGTAAGCGCCGTTATATTCACGGGAACGAGTTGAGCTTTATTTATATCGACGAGACCATCACCAGTAAGGGAGTAAACGAATTCACCATAGGTTTTAGCAATAAGTAGGTTTTCAGACATCCGCTTTTCAAATCCTCCCAAATTGACCAAGAGACAAACTTGTTTTGTCGTCAGCTGTTTCATTTCTATTTCCACCCTCCGGTTCGATTGGTTGATCTCCTCTGAAATGGCATAGGTGCCGATCTTTAGCGGTATGTTATGAAAGGTGAAGAGTTCGAACAATTCTCTTTCAAATTGATCCGCCTCTTCCATAGAGATTCGCTTTTTTCGGCCGCCAACAATCACATTCGTCTGAGGTGGTTTTACAACGTCAAAGTCAATGCAGACGTCGCTTCCATCCAGATCAACAATCGCAAGCCCACTGCAAAGGATACCTAAGTCGCCTTGAATCATTACCTTTTTAATCATCTGGAGATCCTCCCTTTTTTAGGCACAAAAAAAAGGACACCGCAGTAGCAGCCTCCTTTATGCCATCCATATTTGATTTTTTATACACGAGTTACACCAATAAGGTATATATCATGTCTCCATCCCTGAAGGGATCACAGAAGCTGTGGACGTCCGTTAGTTATGATCCTAAATGATTTACTCCTAAAGGAATCATCTAGAAAAACAACATCGTTGTTCCTCAATAACATCTGTGCTATTTATAACTTCTAGGAAAAAATTAATGTTGTTGAGCTTCTTTAGGCAGGAAATCTTGGATTGTGAATTTCTGCTTTAGATCCTGCATGGATACAGTAATCTCTCCAATAATACTGCGATCCACGAGCAATCTTACATAACCCGCAATCAGAGCACTATCATTAAGAAGCATTTGTTCGTCACATTCGCATTTTTGAACTGGAACATCAGTAACTACTAATGTTCCTCCATCAAATTGGCGTTTATTAGTAATCAACATAGTATTGATCTCCTTTTTACACCGGCCACATTGAGACATAAAGCATCCCTCCTATGACCTTATTTTATCATGGTTTACTAAATTCAACAAAAAATAGATGCACTATTTTTATCCAAAAACTGCTCGACTAATCAAGACAAGTGTTCCTACGATGTAGGTAAGGATAAGCAAGGCATGTACTTTGTTTGCATCTTTAGCAGGTATCATTTCTATTCCTCTTCTCTCATGATTTAGGGATATATTTGCTGTAACGCTCCCTATCCACAGGAAATACTGTTTTTACGATAAACTGATCACCAGTTTTCATCAAGATAATCACGACAGCCCAATTACCGGATACTGCAGGACCGATAATGGTCCGCTCCGGTTCAGGATTTCTTCCTCTCTCTCCACTATCGTACCCTTCTACGATCTCACCATTAGCAATTGCCCATACGATATCAAGTTCGTCGAACACACGATCCGGATAATCCGAATTATGATAACGATCTTGCATGTAATGTGGACTAATCGTAGTGACGTAACCATCAAGATAATTTACGCCTTTTCTTATGCATTCCAGCTCTTTAGGCCAGTATTTCTTCATATGGTCCATCTCTATCTCCCCCTTTTCATGTTTTTGGACATAAAAAAAGCCTTGAAATGAAAAAAAAGGCATAACCAAAAAAATGGCCATACTTTTTCAACCTCAAGGCATATTCTATAAGTTGTCAATTAAGACAACAGCTCCTTCTCCAGCTGAATATAAGACAGCGAAGAAAATGAATGTGTTTCGTAATGAGGTAATTATATCCTAATCTATGAAAAGGGGCAATAGAGTGGGCATATTCATTCAATCGCCTTATTTGTCCCAAGTTTGCGGATATATCCATCACGGTAACAGCAGCATCTACAGAGAGCCTAATTCAAAATTTTGATTTTGTTAATTAATATACTTTCATAATTCTAAGTCCTTCAGCGAGAGTAGGTTTATCTTTTCTTGTTTTTCTGCCAGACTACAACCTTCACCGTAGAAGGATACGCGAATCTTATGCGGCTCACTTTTAATGTCAATATAATGAGAACGCTGTAAGGAGACAATCGTCTACCGTGCATATTGTTCTGAGCCTATAATTAGTCTTCTTACTGACAGTCCTTCCCTCATATCTGGAGGCGATCATCTCGGGCAAGTGGATGTCAGAAGAGATAATGTCGTCTAAATCAGTGACATTTCTCTGATGGAATTTCTTTATATATAAACGCCCTTCTCGACTAGAATTGAAGCTTTGATTTTCTAATGACTACCTCTTTTTAGCTTGATAAGTCATTACTATAAAGACTATAAACGAACATACACCAGGAGTTACATAGAGAGGAAAATTTACAGTGAGTGAAACTGCTAGAAGAAAGAATGGGAAGAGAAGACTTATCAAAGTGACTATTGTCGGCTTTTTTATATCAAGAAAAGACTCCACCCAAGTAATATTTACCTTCACAATAAACGATATAAGAGATATCGCTATTGAAAAAGCTAGAAGTAAGACATCTATACGCCCAGTTATATCATACCAGTTATGAGGATGCTGAGTGTACACATGTTTCGCTGATTGGCTTAAGAGAAAAGAAAACATTGCAAAAAAGTATATCCATACTTTAAAAACTCTTTTATGCTTTACATGATAATCTTTCCTTAATAATTGAATCTCCCTCTTCCTTGACATATTCCCACTCCCTTCAATAGGATTCTACGTAATAAGTGTAAACCTGTTCCTAAAATTCAAAAAAAATCGGCACTACTTATGATACGGTTCACCGTATCGGTTATAGGACGAAACTTTGGGCAATAGTTGCTTTGTTTGCTAGGTGAGCAAAGCTGCTCTTAAGAGCAGGTAAGGGATTTGGTCCATCACAGTTACTCTCCCTCATATGGGAATCTGCGCGGGAATTTGGCGGGAGCGCTAAATGATGGAAGCGACTATAAAAAGCTTTGAATAGAACTTTCAAAATTAAAAGCTTGAAGAATGCTGTAGTTTTTTACAGATATGTTGATGCCATACTCAGGCTTGCTTGTTTGATCAGGTTTGCTGTAATCTCGATCAACAAAAATCGCATCAGGAATTGCCCATGTCTTTGCAGGAATTAAAAAGAAGTCCAGCATCATATCTTTTCTATAGATGAGCAGGGCCATATACAAATTGGGATTACAGATATTAAACTTACTCTTTCGAGCAAAAACATACCCTGTTCCTCTCAGTGATTTGACTTGAATTTCCGATAAGATTCCCGCCTTATTCTTCACAATAAAATCGATTCCCCGATCATCAACCTCCGATGAAAATACCTCAAGTCCATAAGAGGCAAACTCCAACTTAGCAAAATACTCAGCATATCGTCCAAGTTGCAATGAATTGAGAAGCGAAGCGCCCAGTTTTTATTAAGCATTTTAAGATTCCTCCTAGTTATGGTCACAAGACTCGACGCTTTTGCTTTATTATCTGTCGTCACTTAAATAATAACTTGATCAGGGACCCATGAAGGCTTGTCTATTTTGGAATTAGATACAACAAGATCGTGAGCATAGGCCCAATGACGTTGATTGAATAACTCTACCTGTTTTCTGGTGATATCAATATGTGGAGGTAGCTCTCTCCAGGTTAAGAGCAACAAATGTCTAGGGGTAATTGGGAGGCTGATTTCGACCGTATCATACCCTATACCGCCTCTATACAGCCAATGTCGCTTGCTTGATTCGGGGTCAAACAACACATAACGATTATCGGAAGTCAAGAATCTAGCTTTACTTATTGAGTATAATATGGCTAGGTTCATCTGTAATAGCACGGACGTTTGCACTTTGATCATCGGAATTAACGTCTCCTGAAGAGGTTTCTCAGCAATCCGCTGCACCTCCTTCATAGAAAAATTAGGTCTGTCCTCGTTGACACGTTCGATACTGCTCATTCCCTCTTTTTGTTCGGGGGTTGCATCTTGATACTGTCTTTGCATATCCTCCATCAGGGAATAAGCCTCGCCCCATTGATGTTGCATGTGATCTCGTTGAAAGGGCGTTCTCGCCTGCATCGCGACGATGAACACAGAGAGCACTTCTTGATCGTCTGTAGTAATTGGTTCATTTTTAACGATTTTTGATACGACCTGACTATATGAGGTTTCGAGTTTGGACAACCCATTTTCAATGTACAGATTTCGTATTCCACTTGGCATATCGATAGTATATAACTCATTTTCTGCAAAAATATTCGAGGGTGCCTTTCGTTTTTGTATACTCCAATCCTTTGAGAATAGCCACACATAAGGCGTTTGACCTTTAGGAATGTCAACATCGCACCATTGCCGAAGATAACACTGAGGAACCCAATGTTGAACCTTATTCTCGAATTGATTAGCCATATATAGTCCTCCTTACCTCGATGATCTTTTATATCATCGTACCATTTGCAAGACACTTCGCCCAACCGAAAAAAGCGAATGCATTGGCAGCCGCCTTTTTATTACCAAAATTGATCAAAAGGATTCTGTTCCGTCTGAATGAGCTTTTCAATGAGTTTCTATTTGATGTAGTGCAGATATCTTCGACGAACCAGGTCAAAGTTGCGGTTTAGCTTTAAATGAGTCCAATCCATCTGATAAGATCGTTCTTTCATTCGTATTCCACGTTACAACCCCAGGAAGGGTACTGCTTATTCAAGTCATCCAATAGTTCTTGCATTATTTGAGCGTCATCAGGAAGATTGTTTTTCAAATTATTCCACCCTATAAGTCTTAAATTTTTAGGCATCTCTATAAGTCCTGTTATCGCATCCCAAAATGCGTCCCAATTCATACCATAGAAATCGGGAAATTGAAGTTGCTTTTTAAGCAGTAAATGGAGTTCTTTGTAGGTTTCAATATCTGAAACATCTATTAGCACGAGTTCGTTTCTTTCATCTTCCATACGTTTCCCCCATTAAATCATTCTTTCATTAACGCAATAATACCTTATACTGGAATAATTATCTTTGCCGTATCGCTTCAAATTTAACTCATAGTCGAGCGGTGGAAGTGCTATGCCCTTTTTACCATTCAAATAACTTCATCAGTATGCCCCCCTTACTACAAAAAACATCAGAACTCCTAGACAGCCTTCTAAGGCATGTTTAAATACCACTCTTACGCTGTTGCGCAGCACTCTGATGCTCTCTATAATACTCCTTTATTTAAAGTAGAGTTTTATGAACTGGCTGTCTCAAAATGGTCATGTATTTATTGCTCTGAATGATTAAAGAAAGTGCCTCAGGTTTGGTACCTGCGGCTTTATATATTATTTAAGATGTTTGACCAGCCCACTTCTGAATGAACCATAATATAATTCTCATCAGTTTTATGGTTGTTGTTAAGCAGATTGCGGGGACAAATTATACAGCACGTTCTCTCATACAATTTCGTCCTGCATAATAACCATAAATAAATATCATTAAAAAGACTAGGATGCCTCTGAACCATGTTCCAGTAAAAATAACCATCGAAGGTGCCCCAAGTGCAAACATTAACAGTAAAATCCAGTTTATATAGGAATGTTTGAATCGTCTTTTAAGAAAGCCTTCAGAAATAATATAGTATAGAAACACAAGGTAGGACAGTGCAACAAAAATCAAAGAAAAAAAGAAGATTTGTTCCTTTACGGTAGAAGCGCTAACAATTAAAGAGGTGAGCAGTATAAGTAATAACAAAAACACCAAATTAAAGTAAGTATAGATTAAAGGAATTCCAAAAGGTTCAATCTTCGTTTTTATGTAGTATTCAATACTTGCTACTATATTTTTATCACTCTTGAATGTTACTGTATCGAATTGTTTTAATTTTAAACTATAGATTTCCTTTTCTATATCATTATGAAATTTAAGCAACAATTCCCTTTTTAAAGACTCTTCAGTTGTCTCTTTAAACTTAATAAATAATTTCAGTAAATCATAGGGTAAGAGAGACGAGGCTTTGGATATCTTTTCAGCAACTGTTAAAAGGTCACTTTTTTCATTAAGATATTTATATATTTCAAATTCAATGTCAGAGTAGATATCAAGAGCCTTATCTACCCGTTGTTGATTAGATTTACTGTTTTCAAGAAAGTTGCTTCTTAGCTCTTTATACATCCAAAAAACTAATACTGTAACTATAATTGATATTGCAGCGGATGTTGAATCAGGAAATAGGGTTCTTAAAAAATCGATAAAATAACTCATTAAATCACTCCTTTTATTTACAATTACGCTTGATATATCGTTTAGTTCCACTGATACCATACCGACTAAAAGAGCGTATTTTAATATTCCATTATTTTACAATCCAATATGTGGTATAATAGGAAACGTATTTGTCAGCTCATTTTATGAATGTTTGTCTAAGAATACTATTTTAGAACATTCTCATCGAATAGATTATTTGAATTATTTTCTTACCTATAAGGAGTGTGAACATGGATATAACTCAAACGCTTTTAAATAATTTATCTGGTGGTGAATTACAAAAACTTGCAGAAGAGCTTTTAACGAGGATTAATAATTGGAATCACGTCTCTCATTATGGAGGATGTGAAGGGGGATTCCGCACAAGGAAAGGAACTCCTGATATATGGGCTGAAAATAAAGATGAAGAAATTACATATATTTGTTCTACTGGTGATTCAACGAAGGGGAAATTGCTTTCAGATATTAACAATGGAGTAAATAAACTTGTCCAATTAGGTATAAATAATAATGCAACGGTAATCTCATTTTTAAATTATGACCCAGATTCTGAAGAAGTCTTAAAGTGTAAAGCGGTTTGCCAAGCAAATTCGTGTAAATTCGAATTCTATACCAATCACGATATATCTGAACTATTGAAAAGTAATCATCAGGATCTGCGGAAGAAATATTTGGATTTAAGTATCGAAGATGACACAACAAAAATAGTTGTTTATGACAATGCTATAAACTCGTTTAGACATGTCGATGTTCTAGTCAATGATATTAACTGGATGAATGATGAAGAGCAGTTAAACACTGCGGCATTATTCAAAGAGTTCGTCTACAACTCATTTTTGCATGGCAATGCGAATTATGTAGAACTCTCTGTTAGGAACGGAAGATTAACTTATATTGATGACGGTGATGCTTTTAATTTCCTTGATTACAAGGATACAGGTCGGGGTGGAAAATACACATTACTGGAATATACACGTACTCATGTGGAGTTTTTAATTACATATAGGCGAACTGATCAAGGGATTAATATTTATACAATAAAGAATAATAAACCAGGGCCGTTTATTTTAGAAGTGAAAGAAGATTGTTCCCTTAATATTGATAGTTGGAGTCGCACTGATGCACTGAAATTACAGGCTATTAATGTCCCTGCGCATTGTAATAGAATCACAATCTCTGTTAATCCAAGTTTCTTCATGATGAGTCAAATCATTTCTCTTGCTAAAACCATTGATCAGTATCTTGATATGAATGTTCATGTGGAGCTTATCATTCCAAAGCATCGTGCTCGCATGTTTGACCGGTGGATTGAAGATTGGTCGGAATTAAGAGGAAATATCATTATATCCCAAAAATAAGGATAAGTGCAGTCACGAAAACGGAGCTGCCTCTTTCATTGTTCTATTCTGATGGATTATACTTAAAATTTTCATGAAATTCTGCCCGTTAACTTAACATATCGCTGCCTAGCGGAAGGCAACTAATATGAATACGACTAACACAACACCCTGCCCTCTTCCTAAGGCGGGGTGTTTAAGTCTCTTTGCATGTAGGAATAAAATCATTACAATTACTGCACTATGCGGAAGCGGAGTTACCCCACTTCACATCAAACAGATGATGTAGCGTAGGATATAACGGTGTATCAGCTTGACGATCTTGCTGCAGTAGTAAGTAAAGGTCTAGCTTCGTATTATCTTCACCATTAAGTGTGCGGCTGTTCATCATGCGAAGCAATAACTGATGCACGCTGTTCATTGTTGCTGGATGTTCCGGATCCGTCCAGTTGCGATTTGTTTGAAAGAAAACATCCTCGTATCTGTGTAAGATAATCCAGCACAAATCGGTCTGTTGGTCCGAATCTAATGATTCTGGGAATAACAAAGCTCGAAAAAGGGATGCATCATCCATGTTGTGGCCAGCCATAGACAACCAGGATAGAATTTCTTGGAAAGTAATCTCGAAATTGACCATGAGGTAAGTATCACTGAACTGCAGATTAACCAATTGTGTATTCATTAATAGGTCCCCTTTATATAGTCTACATTCATCACATAAAATTCTCGTTCATTGGGCGCGTAAATCGTTACTCTAATGGCTTCTGGAATGTCTTTAATCGAGATAATTGGACTTCTCGCTTCAGACGAGTGTACCACGCGATCGTAATTTTCCAAATTAATTATTGGATTTCCTGTTGTGGGATCATGTATGGTGTCATAAACGGTGTAATACTTTCCGTCCATATAATGTTCCTGGCGTGTTTCCACAGCTGGGGCTCCAAAATATTGATTGATCCCAAAGGTGAATGTAATTAATCCCCCAGAAGCCTCGCTTCCCCCACTACCCGCCCCGCTGCCTCCACCACCAACAAATCCTACATCTGTAAAGGCTAGGCCCGTTGCGGGGTCAATTCCTTGATTCATGTCTAGTGAGGCTAGGTTTTGTTTTCGGATAATCGATTTAAGCTTATTAGCATACTGACTATCCGTAGCATAACCAGCCCTTTGGAGCTCGTTAGCAAATTCATAAGGATTTTCTTTGGACAATGCATATCGGTAGCGGCTGTTTTTAAGTAGAAAATTAGAGTGATCAGCAAAAGATCCTGCCACGCTTGAGTAGCTCCGAAATTTTGAGGTCGTTGGTACTCGTTCTCCGTTCACTTCCTCGTGAGTTTTTGCTAAGCAATAATCACCTTTATATGATTTCTCTGCTTTGATACCAAATAAATTATAATTGCATACTGCACGGGCTCCTCTTGAAGATTCAAGAGCGGCTTGAGCAAGGGTGATACTTGCCGGTACCCCGCTCCTGTGCTCCTCATACTGAGCCATTACAGCGTACTGGATGAAAAAGGGATCGGTTAATGATCCGAGAGATGGGGGGATGTAAACCTCTTCTTTTTCCTCCTCTTCGCTAGGGTCTGGATCGGTAGGAACATTACCGTAACTAGTAAAGTTTGAAGAAGCGCCCCAACCGCCCCTAAGTAAGGTCCGAATATAACCGACACCGTTAGTATTGAAAGGAGTTACAGAGGAATCTTCAAAGTTAATATTGCTTAGATATAGCATTTTCTTGGAAGTATATTTTGGGTAACTCACCGGAAGGTCCCAAGCTCCAGGCGTTTCCCATTTCACCTTTTTAAAAGCCTTAAATGCTTGTTCACTTGCAACATCTGTCAGTTTTGAAATAAGCATGACATAAGGCTTAGGGTCAGTAGCTTCTTCTCCATCCGGAATAAGTTCGTAATGTAAGTGAGCACCGGTTGATTGTCCAGTATTACCCGATAAGCCGATAATTTCTCCTTTTTTCACAACTTGTCCTGTTGTTACAAAAGCTTGGTTGAGATGTAAGTAACGGGTGCTCATTGCAATTTCCGGATCACTACTTTGTACGACAACGTAAATCCCAGCATTTTTGGTGGAATCGGCATCATAGTCGGTTGGATAACTAACAGTCTTTACGACTCCATCAAAGGAACTAGCAACAGGAGTACCCTCTGGGATGCCGATATCTATCCCAGAGTGAAACGATGATACTTCTCCTGTCACGGGATGAACCCGCTTCCCAAAGTCACTAGTGATTAAATCCTCCATATCGGATGCATATATCTGTGGTGGAAGGATCTGATCACTTATGACATTTTGACTGATTACAGCATTAGAGGAAGATACTGCACTGGCAATGATGAAAAATAAGAGAAAGATGGCAATACATAAAGCGATTGCACCTAAAAAATAAGGATTGGTAAGGAGCTGAATGGCTTGCTTTTTCAGCATATCCTTACCCTTTTTTTTGAGTTTCTCTACTACTTGGCGTTTAGCCATATCAGTTAAAATATTGGAATTACTCATGACTCGCTCCTTTAGAACCTATTCAGCTAGGTTTTCCGGGTTGTTGTAATGGTGTTTGTCGAGCGGTTCTAGCTTTTTGTTGAACAGACTGACTGATACTTTCAGCTGCTTTGCTAACTGGAGCGGTTTTACGAGCACGTTGCATCGTTTTTAAGTGTCTGAGCTCGTCCTCTAATCCGCTTGAAATATTTGGAGAGATTTTTTGTTTAACCTCCATAGCCACTTTTTGTACTTGTTCGGTATTGATTTGGATCTTCAGATCTTCTACAGGTCCGGAACGATTTAATGCGGTTTTAGCCTCTTCCATTTTTGTTTTAAGAGCAGAATTCTTGATGTTAACAGTCTTAATCTCAAGTTTTGGCGTTACTTTCCGGTTCACTCTCACATTCTGAACGACCTCTTGCTCAACGGTTCGGGTAGAAGAGTTAACTTTAGGTAACGTAACGGACTCTGAAACCTTAGTGTTCGCATGTTGTTCTTGTTTCTTGATTTCGACATGAACACCACTACGTTGATCAATCCTCACCTTGTGCATCCTACGCTGACGAAGGGATTGCTCAGATACATTACTTGTAGACTGGAGCGGTAATATAGTCGATTTTGCCTGTTCCAGCGTTGCCTTCAGGTCTGGATTTTTGATATTGACTTGTTTCATATCCACTTGAACATCTTTACTGCGCTTAATGTTCACTTTATTCAGTGAACGTTGGTGAACGGACTGCTGAGATACATTGTTTGTCGATTGAATTGGTATGGAAGTACGCTTACTAGGTTCCATTCCAGTTTCCGATTGTCGAACATTCACAGTTTCTGCATGTACTTGTGTGCCTTTATAGCGCTTGATGTTCACTTTATTCAGTGAGCGCTGTTGAACGGACTGCTGGGCCACATCATTCGTGGATTGGAGCGGCAATATAGTCGCTCTAGCTTGTTGCATTCTAGTTTTCAGATCGGATTGTTGAACATTTACGCGTCCAACTTCCACCTTAGTGCCTGAATTACGGTTAAGGTTAACCTTATGCAGCATATTCTGTTGAACGGACTGCAGGGATGTCTTTCTTGTGGATCGGAATGGTGCTAATGCTTCCGCTCCCTGCTCCATCTTCGTCTTCAACTCTGGATTTTTGATGTTAACTTGTTGCATATCTATCTGAGTACCAGATCTGCGCTTGATGTTCACTTTGTTGAGGAGTGTTTGTTGTACAGACTGGCTAGCTACACTGCTTATTGCTTGAAGCGGCACTACAGCGGATTTTGCTTGCTGTAGATTGGCTACAAGATCCGCAGGTCTAACGTTCATTCGTCCCACTTCCAATTGCGTCCCAAACTTTCTTTGTACCCGCACCTTATGAAGCTGGCTTAGCTGGGTTGAAGTAGTCGTAGTCATGTTAGCAAGGGCTGCTGGAGTCTTCCCTACGTTTCCTTCTACGGAAGGGCTAACGTTAACCCGATACTTTGCTCGTAATCGAGAAGGCATGATTGAGTACGTATCTTCTGATAGTTTTGGATCCGCTTGGATTCTTCCAGTAAATAACCGTTTAATCTCCATTCGCTGAGTAACTTGTCTCCGCTTAAGGGTAATTGGTTTAGACTGTTCCTTTTGATCCAAACCACCAATCAACGACTGGTCTACAATTGTGCGGCGTACTTCTTGCTTCTTCGCAAGGTTACTACTCACGGAACTGTCTGGAAGCTTCGGTAATTTTGTGAGAACAGAAGCCTGACTTACGGGACCTACGATATAAGAAGGCGGAGGAATAATGATCTTATCCTGTTTCGCTTTAATATGAGTGACATTACTATCGAGCGATTGTTTAATATTTTGGTGTAGCTGTCCTTTACGCTCCTTCATTTGCGATGCGATAGCACTTCCTGGGATTTGAGGAACGCTAGTACGGAATGATTCGGTACTGATAGGAGCGGACTTATACAATGGAGTAACTTTGGTTTGACGGTCAGCCGCATTTTTTTGCTGTTTCTGTTTAGATAGGTAACTCTCAGGTAAAGCCAGTACTTTCGTATTTTTGTTTGTGATTGGATCAATCTTTTGGCCAAGTGCGATTTTACGATCGTTCATCTGACTCGTTATATTGCCAGTCGGAAGCTTCGGCATCTGAGAAACAAGGAAATCTGTGCTCACGGGTGCAGCAAAATGAACAACCGGTTCAGGAATATAAATACCTGCTGCAGGAGGAGCAATTTTACGTAAAGCTTCGTTTTCCTGAAGGAGTTTCATTTTATACTCATTAAATTCAGGCATTTCATCAAATATCGGAGCGATAGAAGTCCGGCTATTCCGGTGCATCATGGTCTCATTTACCTTTTGAGTGGTATTCAGCCCAGCAACTTTAAAACGTGAGTCCATGTTTTTAACGAAGTCAGTATGTTCGACTGGATTGCCTGTTACTTGTGAAGTATCGATTGCTCGCTTGTACTCCACTTTATAACGCTCAAAAAGTTGGATCATACAGAAGTCGTTCACTGAAGTCTGTAACTTATGGTTCTTATTAAGGGACTTCACTCGAGCCATTTGATTAACGGCTTCTTTCGGACGATTAACCATATGGGAAGCAGCCTGGCGGATCGCATTCTCGTTTCCGTATACAGTAGCGGCTACTTCTTGGTCGTTCATGCTTTCTTGAACACCTTGTGTTAAGACAGCCTGTTTCATATCTCCGCCATCGTCTTTAATTTCTTTGAGGCGGTTCTTTTCTTCCTTCCATTCTTTGTCCATGCCACGGAACGGATTCTTTGTGCCGTTACGTAGGTTCTCATTCACTCTTTGTACATATGGAGTGTATTGAACGTCTTCCCCTGACTCGTTGGCAATACTCTCTGCTGCTTGCTTCTCCCGCTGATAACGGAGCATCATACTAGAGCTTGTAGCGTCATTAAGGACAGTGGAAGCTTTCGAAAGTGAGCTTGGATTAAAGGTACTAGGTACACCTTCCCGCTCCTTGCTGTTAAAGATTCCGCTGACTTTGTTAGCGGCAGTATTATAAAGAGTTCTGGTTACGTTACGCTGAAAGGCATCCACAATCGTTGACTTTGTTTTAGGTATTTGTGGGATAACACCTGTAGCTTTAGAGAACACACTACTAATCTCTTCTCGGTATTTAAAAATAACAAAGATCATCACGGATTCTAGTAGGAGGCCAGTGAACCAGCCCTTTCCTCCCTTAACCGCGACCACATCATAGGTTACGTGACCCATAACGAGAGATAGATCTAAGAAAAACATAGTCATGGTGGTCGTTACTGCATAGCCGATCAGTTTAATAAATTGAGAACGAATGACGGCAATACCGGCTTCTCTACCAGGAAGTAATGAAGCTAATAAAGTAACGGACATAACAGCTGCGTGAACGATTAACTTCAAACGCATAAATATGGTCATCACTGCCCAGAAACAGAAGAAACCTAATATAAAGAGAGAAAAGATAAAATACACAAGGATGATGATCATTTGCTCCGCTGATCGAGCGGCTCCCACGCCGGGATACTTATCGGCTGCTTCGGCTAAAGCTATATCTCTTTCTTCCGAGAATGGTTTTGACGTCAGTACCTTATCAAATAGGACGGGATCTTTTGTTGAAATTTCAGTGCTATCGAACTGTAACATCGAATAAGGACGAATGACGAGTTCATTCCAAACTTGCTCGGAGATCACAGTAACTCCGTTCTCAGCGTTTGTGTTCAACCCAGTGGCTTTTGCTAAGCCCTTGTACATTGTATTTCCAACAGAACTGACCATTTGATTGGCCGTTTTTAAGAATGCACCGGACTGTGAAAAGAATGCTATACAAATAACCAGTGCGATTAAGAAGGATAGGGATTGTTGTAATCCATCCAGGAAGCGGGTACGCACCATTAACCAAAGGATGTAGGAAACGGTAATCATTACAGCAATACCGCCTAAGCCATCGAATAGTCCTCCAGAGGTGATAACGGCTCCATTTACACCTGTAACATTTCGGATAATGTCAGATACACTGTCTATCAGAGAGTCCATGAAGGAGAACGTAAATGCTTCACGGGCTAGAAAGTTAAAGAAGCGGGTCAATTGTACGGATACTAGAAAGCACATAGACAACATTTGGTCAAAGGCATTGACTAGACTATCCTTCGCGGCAGCACTTACTTGCCAAAAGTGATGGTCTTCAGAGACGGTTTGAAACGAATAATGAGAAACGCCATATCTGTTATACAGTGCATCTTTGTTAGTATCGCTTGGTACCATCGTATCAAGGGAATTTGCGTAAATTATGCTTGCAGGGATAGAGGCTACGATAAAAAATACTAGAACTAGACCAAGGATGATCGACAGCTGCTTATTTTTTTTGAAACCGAGCGTCGAAGCCTTTATTTTCATTGACTAGTCCTCCTCTTCCTCTGAAGATGCTGCTTCATCCATATACTGCTGGAACTGTTCCAACACTGTGAAATCAGACTCCTCAGTATCAGTTCTTGGTTCAGCAGCAACTACAGGTGGACGTGTATCGAAGCAATCGAACAGATGCTGGAAGACAACATCGATTTGTACAAGCCCAATACGACCATAGAGATCTTGCATTAAACACTGACCATTCGCTAGATTCTTGATCATATCGATATTCTCTTGGGTATCTTCCAATCCAAAATAGGATAAGGTATTCTTAATCTTCTTCGTATCCTGGTCACGGAAGGCGAACTTAACGCCAATATTCCCTGCTAGATCCCCGGCAACGTCAGTTGCGTTTTGCGTGACTATGATGGCTCCGCCTTTTAAGCTTCGTCCCGTACGAACAACCATATCTGCCAGCGCCTTACCCGCTTGTGTAGAGAGTAGTGCCCATGCTTCATCCATCAGTACGAATTTAAAGATGGATCGATCATGATAGATGAATTTAGTAGCGAAGCGGGCTATAGCAAACATTAAAGCTACGCTCATCTTCTCTTCCAATGAGTAGTTTTCAGGCAGTTTTTCTGGAGAAGGCATCTTCAGGTTTTGAACTTGTAATATATTAATGGCATAGTCCATTTTAATTGTTCTTTCTCCACCCGTACCAAACAAGAGTTTTGCAAAGGAGAGGGAGTGAAAACTTTCTAGTATTTCACCCAAGATTAAGGCATCTTCACGTGTTTTTCCCATTTCAAATAAAACCGTAATACATTTCGCGAGATAAGGCTCAGGTTCACTTGCAACTTTGTTTACTGCTTGTGAGATATAACTGTAACCACGTTCATTTGTTTTCGTGGAAGAAAGATACGCTAAAATCTCAACAGCCGCTTCTTTTGCTGTTTCAATATCGTCAAAAAACATGACAAAAGGATCAAGTTTCCCCATATCTTCTTTCGAAGAGGATAGAGTGGCGACCTGAATCTGTCCAGCTAGTTCAGGTAAATCCTCTGGCCAATTGGAGCGTTCCCCTTTCGGGTCAAATATTAAAGTCTTTCCTCCCAGTATGGCTGCATTCTGATATGCAAGAAGGTTAGCTAGGACGGATTTACCCCCGCCCAGTGTTCCAGTTACTGTCATACTTGGACTGCGGTTTTCTTGACTCGCAAGAGCGGGGTCAAAAAATACAGGATGATCTAGAGTACCGGTAGTTCCAATATATAATCCCTTACCATCTCCCAGTACTTGAGTAGCACCTATCATTCCAGAAGCTAGTTTTTCGGGTGGTATACGCTGTATATAGTCCGAAACATAGCGCGGTGAACCGGGAATAAAGTCATTAAACAAAAGCCACTGATCGCCTGCAGGTAGTTCTACTTGTACGTTACCAAAATCTCGGTAATGGTCCTGAAGGATTTTACAATTGCTCTTCAGGATGTTTAAGTCAGTATGATAAAGGCCATAGGTAACATGCGTGATAAATGTAGGGTTTTTACGCTTCTTGTATTCATCCTCTAAATATAGCGCCCGCTCTTGCTTTTCTTGCAAATCGATCGGTATATTAGCGCCTGCTTCGTGGATATTTTTGACTTGATTATCGATATCCATTTTCTTCTTACTGAGCTTTTTAATTGCCTCAACCGACTCCATAACCTCAACTTTGATACTCATTTCTACAGGGAACGGTAATGTGGCTGCACTGTAGAGCCACTCACTACCTGGCATCTCTGCACTTTCCGGTAGATCAGAAAGGACCATATATGCATGATAGATATACTGATCTTTTCCATCACAAAGTTGCTGTATTTTAATGCGTCGTGGGTGAGAACAATCCATTTCCCCTTCTGTGAGTGTGATAACCTGTCTTGAATCATAGAAGAAGGTATTTAAGCCACTGCGTATACCCTTAGTTTTTTTCGGAGACCAATGTTGTTCATCTGTTGACCGCAAACTAGGGTCTGCAATCCCCCACCAAAAGTTTCGTTTTATGAGCCACTCCGTTGTCATTGGTGTACCTCGTGTGATTTTAAGACGGCGGGATAGACGATCAAAAATTTGTCGTTCTTTTACGAGATAACTCTGAAACTCATGTTCGAAAATTTCAGGTTCATTCATTCCTGATATATTCTCAATGGTCCGCATCGGATGGCGTATGAGTTTCTTGAGTTCTACTGCGATACTACCCACTTGTTCTAATAAATCTTTATCTTCACTTTTAGGGAGATACACGGCGATGTACGGACGATAGTCCGCATTATTGGCTCCATTCTCAGTATTGTAGTTCCCTTGTAGATACTCTTCCATTTCACTTACTATTTGAGTCGCACGTTTTTTCAAGGGGCCAGAAAGTCTTTTTTCTTTTAGTAGTTCATGATGTCGATGGATATCATGTGTTTTTGGCAACCAAAGGATATGAAATTGATGTGTTAATAAAGATAAAAAAGATGTTTGGCTAATTAATCTATCTATTTTTTGCTGGTCACTTAGATGGTCGTAAATAAATGAACTGATTTCATAAATTGCCCATACCTCTTTATTGCGGTTGAAAATTAAGTTTTCTTCAAAATATGCGATTGGAAATTCAATGCTGACTTTACTAGGTTTCTTCTTCGCTGGTGTTAAGAGTGATGACAAATTTTAGCCTCCTTTGAAAACGAGAGCGTGACTATCCACGCTCTCGTTTAGTTCGAAACACAACTTTGCTTCGGTACACGTATTTTTTGTTGTGCTCTATCTTACGGTACCTATGTAGATGCTTAGGACGTATTGAGAAGAGGATCATACTATATAGCCATTTATGGGGCGCTTTCCCATCTAGTTTTTGTTTTGTGATTATCCAAGTGGATAACAATGGGAGAAAAACATAGATGTACGCTCCTGGTATGAAGAATAGTATTTTACCGAGGATAATCCAAACCACTTCAATAGCACAAAAGGTGAGAACAACACGTAGATTTGCGGGAACGGGTAACTTTTTGCCTTCTAACGCATAGATAACCCAATCCAAGTTCCAAATCTTTGTATAGTTAGATACGGTGATCCGTGGTGGATCTTGTTTTTCATTCATGCTGCATTACCCGAAGAACATAGTGAAGAATTTCCCACCCAAAGTCTTCATGGATTCCCAGTTCATGATCATCGCAAGTACAAGGGTCATACCAAAAAAGCTAATCATTTTCATCCAATCTCTAACGAACATAAAATAAGCACCTACACACAATAAAATGCCAGGGATAACAGCTCCAACATTTTTTGTTAGCCAGTTCCCTATGTTTACACCTGGATCAGTAGCAGCAAAGGCTGGCATCGCAGCAAACATGGATACTACCAATAGGAGAGAAACTCGGAGAGCTATTCTATGACTCGCTTTATTCTTTTGAAGCATTAATAAAAACCCCTCTCAGCGCTAATTTATTAATTTGGTGTTGAAGTCGAACTTGGTTCAGGAGCGGGAATTGCAGATGATATAGGTAAATTAGTTGGTGTCTGATCTTCATTTAATTGATGAGTTCCTACTGACAACACGTAAAATTTTCCATTTGTATCAGTGGCGTTTAATGTCCATGTATTAACAAATAATTCGCCTAGATCGTTTTTAACAATGACAGAAGCCTCAATACGATAGTAATCAGGCATGCCATCTTGTTCTATAACCTTATACATTGCTATAGATTCGACGGTATCTAAGGTGAAGTCAGATGGAATTAAGGTATCTGGAGATGAAGCATTATCTGAGTAATAGTACTTAAGCTGGCTAACATTTCCCTCTAAATAAGTTTTAAGAAAGCTTTCTGACAGTTCCTTCCCTCTAGAAAGCAAGGACTTATCAGAAACAATATTACTGTCGTCACCATCGATTGAGGCACCCTTTTGCTGATTACCAATAAAACGTGGGTACGTTTCAATTAGAGGACCATTATCCGTCAGAGTAATTGGAACAACCATGTATGTTTTTTTGATAATGGTCTTTCCACTTGTTGAATCAGTCTGTGCAGCTGCACTATTAGGGACATTTGAATCTGTCCCTATTTCCAAAGGAGCTTTAGTGTTGCTGATTTCAACTTCTCTTCTAACCAAAGTAGTAATATCAAAATGTGTAGGATCGATCATTTTGGAATCATAGATCTCTGCTGAGAGTACTCGTGACTCGCCTTTAACTTCAAAAAACTTTAAGCCGGCATCTTGATCGATGTTAATTATGAATTTGCTAATACGATCGATGCGGTCATTTGCATTAGTGGTATTCCAGGTAAAATACTCTGTGGCAAAATCTGTTGCGAAGCCTTTTACTGAGTCAGAGATTGTGGGTGAATTACTTTCAACGTTGGTTACTTTTTCTATGATTTGTGGTCCTCGTGCGAAAGATACCACTCCTCTAATCAGTATAAAAAAACAAAAAGTCCAAAAGAGAATTCGTAAAGCCCTCTTAGGTGCCATAGTTTTTGGTGCACGTGGTTTAATCGACTTGTCTGATTTTAATTTCTTTTTTTTCTCTTCTTTTGAGGCTTCAAGAATCTCAGCCTCATCAGACTCTGCTTTTTTTTTGTTTTTTGAGAACAATCCCAAAACGAGATCACCTGCCTAAGAGGATTTTTTGTCTTTTTTACCAAAACTTAAAGAAATAATAAATATCACTACAAACACAAGGATTAAAGCGTGTTTTGTATCTAAGACCATCAACCAGCGCCAACTATCTTGAATTCTCGCCCACAACCCGGGGATTTCATTTACGATTGCGTTTGAGGAATAATCAATGATCTCTGCTACTTTTTCATGAGAATCACTTGGGGTCGTTGGCTGCTCCGTAACAGTTGGAGTTGGTAACGGCTTAGTTGTAGCAATAGCGGGTGGATCAGAAGCAGAATTATCCAATTTGCTAGGACTACGAATTAGTAGTACTGCAGCTATTAGAATGAAAAGTACACTCACACAGGCAACAGCAACTTTTTTGTTTTTTGTCATTCATTCACCTCCGATTATAGTATATATATTAATTAACTAATATGATATCTAATATATATACTAACATAATAGTATATTGTGTTGTACATGGTAAATATAAAAAAGACGAGTTTGTCAACTGTAGACAATTCTCGTCTTTTTTATATTTACTCTTTTCGAATGGTTTTTAAAAAAATCAATTAATTTTTAATAGGTATCATTGATCCCCTATTCAGATGGAATTAATTTTTCATAAGAAGAAATTATGTCACCAATATCTCTACCTGTAAAAACCCTGTGCTTCTCTCCAAACACTTTTTTTGCAGCTTTCTCAATGTTATGGAGCCGGGTGTTATAGATGGCATCGGGAACAACAAATGCAATGATCCCCTCTCTTATTATTTTATTGCTGGAGATTTTTAGAACGTTATTATATCGAGCAAGTTTGTTTTCAATTGAAACTTGATCTGAAAAAAAAGGAGATCGTTGAACTGGCTCAGTAGATCTGTCTAATTCTACATAGAATAATTGCTCCCCTATTCTCAACACTGCATCTGGACGAACTGTAATTGTCTCGGCATCATCTTGAACGGCCAATGATGGGTACCAGTCCCAGTCATGAAACTGTTTTAAATCGCTTTCTTCATTCATCCATTTATAGCGGAGGTCTAGATAGACCTTTGCTAATTCCCAGAAGTGTTGCTTTTTCGCTCTCTCCATATCTAATTCATGTTTAGAAAGCCTATTCTCTTCTAATATCCCTCTTTTCATTTCAACAACTTTTAAACCACGGGAACTAAGATAATACCAAGACTCACCTAGAATTTCGTTTTTTCTTTTATGTATAGGTAGATTAGAAGAATCAGGGTTGAAATTTGAAGATTCTATCAATCCTCTATCTTTCAAACGTTTAATTGTTCTTCTAGTAGCTATGAGGGCTCTTTTTTGATTTTTTATATCCAACTCATTCCTTACTTGATTTGTAGCTAATGTGTATTCAGGATAATGAAATTGAGTTGTGTCTAGAAAATATATATTTATCGCTGTTGATTGGGGCATGCATCTGCAAAAGTAGAGATCAGTTAAGAGATTCCATTCTCGTGCTGTTATTAGATCAATTACCTCTCCTATTGATAAATCGCCCTTCGGTGTCCTTTTATTTTTCTGCTCATCTTTTTTTCCTGAGGACTCATTATTAGCTGCCATAATCATCTCTCCTTTATTTATCCATGAGTGGGCTGGGGTTGAAAATCATAAGGGTGGTTAAACCGTATTAGTCGCGTTTTTAAAATTGAGTTAAACCCTTATATGAAAAGGAATGTTTAGAAAATCCCTTAATTTAACTTGCCAACATATTAATTAACATACAACACAACATAAAGCTTTACAAAAACGAATTTTAAAAACATTAAAGGTCTTTACATTTGGTGTTTGAAAAATTATACATAAAGCATTACGTACGACACTTATTGAAATTGGGAAAATTCCTTTAGAATAGGTGTCTGTTAGAGCCTATTAAGTTAATACAAAAATAATTGAATTCGACTACTACGTGTTGAGATCTATCAAGACAAATTAGTATGAATTACTCGAAATTACTAATCGAAGTCTTGGGTTATTAATAACTCGAATTAATAGTAGTTTCTCTTCAATTAGCTGTACCTAATAATAGGAATTCAATACTAAGTAGGAGCGAAAGGTTCGGTATCGATTGATACTTACTAATCAGATTATTAAAAGATTATTATATGATACGAATAATTCAGCTGTTTCAAAAAAGATTTAATTAAATATTCACCAAATCGGATTGTATTCTGGCGGAGAGATCGTTAAATTGTTGTTACTTGATAAGTATAGAATTAATAAAAGATTAGTATCTTATTATGATAAAATTATTCTTGTATATGTACATTGGTATGACAACATCGTTATTTAATTTGACTAAAGGTGAACTTACTACTATAATTTTCTTTAGAGACTATGTAAATTATGGGAGGAATGATTATATGAAATTTCAGTTCAATGTGGGTAATGATCTAGGTAATAGCGAACAAGATATTTATGTAGATGGAAAGCTAGTACAGCAGCCCAACGTTTTTTCTATAGCTGGACAAATCCCTTGGGTAGATGACGATACTGATGTTGTGAAAAATTTGAAAAATATCTATGATAATCTAGCTGTTTCTATTGTTGCTACTGCGGGCATCCCTACGGGCCTTTACCTTATTGGGAAACATGCTTTGAAAACAAATGGAGAAAATGTAACTAATCTCTACGTAAAAGGAAATAATTCTAAAGCAAATCAAACGGTGCCTTATGTTAATACATTAAGTGTTATTGCTGCTCGTGCTGTAGAAAAAGCTAATGAACAAGGTGAGTTACCTAATGAGATCAATGTGGATGTTGATATGGCAACAGCCCTTCCCGTTAAGCAACATACACCATCGAATATCCAAACACTTCAGAGTAACTTCTTAAGTAGTACGCACAATGTTACAGTTCATTTAGGCCTTACTAAAAAAGTTCTTGTAAAGATTAATTTTATCTATGTACATGTATTGCAAGAGGGATCACCTGCAGTGTTTTCACTTCAGATGAACTCGAGTGGAGCTTGGCGGACAGCTGGATATCAAGGTAATAATGATGATGAGAAAAACCCTATTTTTTCTGAATTCGGAAATACATATAGCATAGAAAATATCGATGGCAGTTACTTTGATGGGAAAAACATCCTCCATCTTGATTGTGGTGATGGTACTACTGATACACCATTTACTAGAGGTGATTCGGTAGACAAAGATTTTGGTAGTGGCGTGAATCATGGAGTAGGACATGCAATCGATCCTGCGACTAACGATTTATTAGCATTAGCACCTCATGCTTTTAACTCAGTATCAAGACAGCAATATAGTGAGATATTGAAATCTCAATTCACATCAAGAAAACATAAGTTCTTAAATGAAGCCCTTCAAGCATTCGGGCCACATATAGATAATCAAGTAGCGCAGATCATGAAGCATGTTAGTGATCAAACTTTAATAATTGGAACAAATGATATCGATATTATTGTCGTTTATGGTGGTGGTAGCATATTAATGAAGGATAAACTTTATCCTAAACTTAAGGAACTCGCTGATAGATTGAGAATTCAGCTACTATATGTACCGAAAGAATATGCAATTACATTAAATGCTGAAGGTTTAGACTTCTTCGTAAAGAGCCCTATTTATGCAGCTTTAAAAGAAGCAAATATGAATACAGTTAAAGGTCTTAAAACTAATACAAAGAAATCTAACAAGGAAGTTGCGGCTACAAACGAATAGTTTGGGGTCCTCCCTACTTATAACATTGATTACTTCTTGAGGGGGTGAACCAGAGATGAGGAAAACAGATGCACAGAGAGGCAAAGCTGCTGCATTTAAGCTCAGAGAGGACGAAGAAGAATTGGTTCTTCAATGGATTAATGCACAGTCAGTATATGGAGATTCGATGCGTTATCTTATTCAGAAAGATATAGCCGAAAATGGAATTAGAAATCTCCAGCAGTTCGTTCCTCGTTCAAGAGATATTGAATCGATTAAAAGACAGTTGATGGAAAACAATACGAATCAATCCGGTTTAAAACCTATTGAATTGCCTTCTATTGAGAATGAGAATAAGGGTAATAATAATAATCTCACTTTAAGTAGTGAAATTGATAAGAATAAAGATAGTGATTCTTTTATAAAGGATACAAATTTGAATGAACCTGAAATCATTCACTCTACTAATACAGAGATTGAAAATCGTCCTGCAAGAAAAACTTTCAGTAACGATGTAATAAGCTCATATCAGAGTTAGTTATTTTGAAAAAAAGCTCTTCATCATAATGATGAAGAGCTTTTTGCTTTTCTAAAAATAGAAACCTGGGATTAATTCTTAAGAAAAGTAAACTAGGCCAAAAGTAGAAAAAAGGTTCGTTGTTTCATCGTAATTGATTTTACATTGCTGGTATCCTAATAAGTATTTCATAGAGATATCATTATCATTTTTTGACTAAGCTTAGAAAACGGCGGCAGCCATGAACGAGAAAATAGATTTATAGATTAGCGCTGTGCTGTTAACCACCCTCTCTGTTAGCGAAGTACCCTGAAAGTGTGTCATTGTCATCGCCCTTTGGCTGTTGCAGCAGGAGCTTGAATATATGCTCATATCGCTCACGGACCTTCGGTATTTACTCCTCGTGTAACTTTTTGAGCCTCTCAGTTGACAGACAAATTTCATATTCCTGCTCCGGGCTGACCTTATAAAGTTTCGTCGTTTTGATATCGCCTATTTCATAAACCGTTCTCGATTTCTCTAGAACTTGGTTCTCCTTATCCCATGTTCGATACGTTCTCCTACCTCCCTTTGTTAAGGGGGACTTTGTTTCTCTCTTTTCTATTATTTCGTCTGTCGTGTCTTACTATTTTCAACTGAATAAATTCAAACATATAGTCTCTTGTTTAATAGAATATACTAATTTAATTAGAATATGATACTAATACGATTATTACTACGTTATAATAAAGTGCAATTGAGTATTTACATAGATTTGATTTGATTGTTTTTATAGGTGGGGCTTTCAATTACTTTGAATCAGCCCTGCAATTCAGGGTAATTCAGCAAAATGACAAAACCTATTAAACTGTACTGAAGTAAATTAATATGAATTGATTTGGTTTGATACGACTTGAACTGCATTTTTGCGATGAAAAGCTGAATTAGTGCTATAATTCAGAGTAATTCAGGTATGTTTCAATTCAAATCAATACGAATTGAAATGAATTAATTTGAGTATGGTTGAATTGAAACATACTAATTTACTTTGAAATCTATTGGAAGTACCTATTTATTTGTTAATGGATATTGTAAAATGAAGTTATGAGAATTTGGGGGAAGGAGTGTTGTGTGAATGGAGTACGAATATAGTGATATCCGGACAAAGGAAGAAGTAGAAGAAGCAAGCAAAGAAGAAATGAGAGAGCTATTAATTGAAACATTTGACAATGTATCAGTCCTCTATGAGATTTATAAAAGAAGATCATGGTTAGATAAATTGTTTACAGATAATATCTTAAGTATGGATAAGGATGCGCTCTATGTATCCAATCAAGTAGCAACTATTTGTGAAACTCAAACTTATATGATTAATAACAGACGACGAGAACTGTTAGATTATATCAATCCCATTTCTATGGGAGAAGGTAGTAGTAAAACCTTTAAGCATAATTACATATCTGTGTTTAAGATGAAAATGATTATAGGTCTTACAGGGGAAGGATCTGAATATACGGTCCCACAATTAAAAGAAATTATCTATAGTGGGGGGAAACCAACAACTACGACTAATAAGTCTGAAGAAACAACCAGTAGTGATCAAATGTTTCAAATGATGCAGAAAATGAAAAGGTTTGATAAGTTTTTAGATATGATTGAGTCAGATGAGTTTTTTAAAGAAATAGATAGAAGAGTCCAAGTTACTACTGATAAATTATTGAAAGAATCATCAAGTGATGATGAAGTGCATGAAAAGATAATCGAACTATTTGACAAAATAGCATACGGGAACGAGTCTATACCTTTTAAAGAAGAGCTTTTTAAAGAGTTCGACTCTCTTTTGGAATTATATCCGAAGCAATCGTACTCAATAAATATGTACAAAACTGCTGCAGATGAAAAAATCGCGAGATTTAAACAAGATGAACGAGAATTACATGTGCAAAAAGTTAAAGGAACTATTGCTGATTTAATTGAAAAATACTCAATATCCAATAGTGATAACGAAAGAGATACTATAAGGAATCAATTATCAAGACTATCAGAACAAAATCCAGACATGAGTTTTGATATTAGAATGTGGTTATCTACACTTTCAAAAGAAAAAGCAAAAAAAGGCTTGCTGAGCCGGTTCTTCTCTAAATAAAAATAGCATCTATCCGATCTCAAGTTGAGTAATTGGAAAGGTGCTGTTTTTATTATATATATTAATATTATAATTATGTATTATATATACTAATTAAGGAGGAATAAATGTTGAAGTTTTTTGGAATGATCCTCGGAGGGATATTATCAGCGTTCGGTCATATGTTTGGGTTTATATTCAAAAATGTTTACATTGAGATAAGAAGATTCAGTATGGATCCTGCGAACAAAAATACATTATGGAACATCCAGGCGTTTTTATTACTTGGATTCTTGATGATCAACTTCTTTTGGTTAATCGGTAAGTACCAAGATCAATTTTATGGGCTATCGGATCCCGTATTTTACAGAGCAATCCCACTTTTAATCCCATGTTTCTTGGGACATATCATTTACTCATGTCCAATTTTATTTAAGAATAACTACTCTAAACCAATTATTCAAACATTTCTTAATGGATTAAGCAGCCTGGCTTTAGGACAAATATTAATGAGATTTCTCCCCTATACAATGGGTCTTTTAATCGCTGTGGTGATATTTATTGTCGTAATTATTTTTACTTTGTATTACACCTTGCATTTTAATGTGAAATCAACAACTTTTCATAAATTAACAGCTGCAGTTGAACAATCTGAAATAAGCTCCTTAAAAAATAACAGTAATAAGTCAGTTTTGAACATGGTCAAGAGGAGAGACGGAATTACAGAAGAAGAATTATATGAATTTGACGGAATTGATTTGAATAAGGAAGGGTGTTTGTCTCACTTTAGATACTATTCTGAAGAATGTCGTTTAGATTTATTCCATACAATTCCTACCAAAGATCGCCAGAGTCAGCTGATGTCCCTTAATAGGAATGATCGAGCGCAACATGAGCAACTATTAGGGGGAACTGGTGCTGGTAAAACGGTACTAGCAACAAATCTAATCGTACAAGATTTGTTGAATGATTACATTGGTAGTACGATCATTGAACCAAAGGGATCTCTTATCAATCGTCTAGCAAACTTTTTGACACGTGTTGGAAGACCATTTCGTAGGTTAGACCCACAATGCGAAACTACAGATTGTCTGAATCCTCTTTTTGTTCCAGAAGGAGAAGATATCGAGCCAATGATAGAAGCAAATGTATCAGCTTTTCATGGTTATCTCGGACCAGACGCTGAAATATTTTTCAAAAATAGATCAACTAATTTAATGAGGGTATGTATAAAAGCTCTTAAGTTAGCCTATGGTAATAATTGTGGGTACAATGAATTAGACCGTCTAGTACAACCTATGAACGATGATTATAGAGCAGAGGTCTTATCAGTAATTATAGAAAAGGGTTTTGAGAAACAAGTTGGCTTACTAAGAGAATATACTCGTAATATGGCTGCTAACGAAAAGACTAGAGAATACACAGAAAAAACGAACTCAAATCTTTATGATTATCTTACGATGTTAACTAGTAACAGGCATATACAAAAAATTCTTTGTGGTCCGTCTACTTTTAATATTGACGATGCAATAAAAAATGGTGAGGTAATCTTGGTTAATGGGGCTTATGGAACCTTGCAAACTTTGACATATACGGTTGGGCGATTGTTTATAAATCTCGTAAGAGCAAGTACTTTTAGACGGGATATTAAAGGTGAAATTCGACCACATCAAATAACGATCGATGAGATTGAAATGTTCGCAGACGAAGAATTCTCAACATTCTTGGAAATGGCAAGAGAATTCGAAGTTTTTGTTCGAGTAATACATCAAGGTAATGAACAGTTAAATGATGTAAGCAAAAGATTAGGCGCAATGGTAAAACAAAATGCAGTGCAGAAATACCTTCTAGCAGGGTTAGAGAATGAAGATGCAGATTATTACGCTAGTATGATTGGTGAATTTTATGAGATAGGACAGAGTAGTGGGACCGATGAGATGTCTACAACAGGGTTTAAAACACAAATAAAAGAGGAAAAGCGATTTAAAGTTCTACCGTCTGAAATATTACATTTAAAAGGATATAATCCGGAAACAGGTGAAGCAGGCGAATGCCTCTTCCGTCAGGTACATAACAATGTACGGTTAGATCCAGTTAAGGGATTATTTAAACCACTTCCAAAGGTATTATTTAGCCCTTTAATTTCTGAAAAGATCGCGGATGATAATAATTTGGAAAGTGAAGAGCTTACTTCATACGATGATTTTGATAATTTAGAGGATTTAAATGATAATGAAATGCCAAATGAAGAAAATGAACAACAAATTATTTTAGAAAAACTTAAGAAGAAGGCCAGTGAAAAGAGAAGAAATGAAAGTGAAAGTGTAAAAATAAATAATACCTTAAACATTGATGGTACTGAGTTGATGAACAAAAATGTAATTAGAAATCCTTTATGGGATAGTGAAGATGATGTCACCGATTCAACGGGAGAAGAAATTGTAGTTGAAAGTATTACTAAACAAAATATGATATATAAACCAGCTGGTATTGATGATAAAACTCTGTTAGTAGCACAGAAAATTAGAAAGATATCTGAAAAGGCTAGGAATAAAGTAAATGAATAAATACAATAGAGGATTTTTTTAAAATATTTATAAGTTAATTGAAGATTAGATTTTAATATTTAAATTAGTGTTTATTACAATAAAAAAAGCAAAGCGGAGTATTACTCCGTTTTGCTAATCTCTAGTTTCCTCTTTTAATGTTGTAAACAAGTCATTGAATTTATTATATGCTTTTACACCAAGAGGTGTTAATTGGTACAGTTTTTGACGGCCACTAGTTGAATATCCTACGAGACCAAGAGATTCGATCCAGTTAAGAGCAGTATTCAAGTCACCACGTCTAACTTTTGCTTGGAGTGATAAATCCTCTTTATTAAAGCTTTTGTTTGCCAGTGTTTGCATTACTAATCTTGAGGCATTTGGTATTTGTGCAATCATACGACTCAAATAGTCTTCAAGTGGAGAGTTAAGTTCGAAGTCGATAGTCGTATTATATTCCGTATTATACACGAGAGTATCACCACCTATATTATATGATAAATCAGTATATATATATATTAACACACAAGACACAAATATATCTCTAGAATTTAATTGAAGAACAAGAAATTTGAAGGTGATAGATGTACTTAATGAATAATTAAATTGCGAATAGTTCGAATAAAGGGTTTTAATGAATAGTCAAAATTTTGGACATTATTTTGCTCAACTGCTTTTAAAATTTCTTTTTTTACTGAAATTGAAAGAATTTTAGGGATCCTGATGTTATTATCTTCAAAATCCTCAGAAAATGATAGTTCTCCAGTGAACTCATCATAACTCTTTACCATTTTAAGATTAACATACCAACCACTTTTAATACGTAAATAACCATTTTTTTCTAATGTATGTTCGAACAAGGAAAATTCAAATAAAGATTTAGATTCAAAAAAGGTTTGTGTGGAAGAGTGATATGTAACGGTATCATTGATGTCTATCCGAATAAACAGTACTTTATTAAAATCGAGATCTATAAATTCAAATTCATTTGTTGGATTTGAGACTATGTGGCCAGCTATCCGCATCAATTCATTAAATGATGCGCTATATCCTAATGCAAACTTTTTTAATGTATCAGGTTTAGGGATGATTTCGAAATTAGAGAAATTTTTTCTTCCAAGCTCTACATCTCGAATATAGCCATGACTTAAAGAAGTTTTTTTTGCAGCAAGCCTTAAGCTGTATCCGCATGAATGTCTTAACTTTTCTAAATATCCCCCAATAGTTTCATCCATATACAATATAATTCTCCTTATGTCATAGTCTTCTAATGTGTGATATTTATTGCTCAAGTTTTATGGATTAAATAAAAACTTAATTGACTTTACTAGTAACAAAAGAAATGTAATACAAATCCAAACACAAAAATAATTTTACACGTTTGTAATTTTTTTTTAAAGATACGAGGTGTATATTTATAAGGGAAAATTCATATCAATTAGAACAAAACGGATTTTTTTGATTTTTGAAATTTATTATTCGTAAAATTATTTCACTACGGTTATGGAATGATTTGATGAAGAGATGAAGAAGAATAGGTGAGAACCTTTCCTTAATCATAAAATTATCAATGAAATCTTGAATAAATACAGGAAAGCATTACAATCATATTATGATCTTATTATAATTCAATTATAATAAAATAATAATTAAATACTGTTAATGTTAGTGCATTTCAGAGAGGTGATAGAATGTATCAATTTTATGATCCATCAATTAAACCTATACTAACAACTGATTTAGAAGGTGGATTTATTAAAGTTCGAACATGTGGGCTTTTTAATTATGGATATCCAGATATAATACTTAATGAATATATTGAAAATTATGAAGAATTATTTTTTTCAATAATTGACAGAATCTTTAGAGTTGAATTCGACATTAACGGTACCTGGAGTCATAATGGGAAATTATTTAATCTAGAATTAGGGAAGGATAATTTAGCGAATTTAGTTCTTGCACCAATAAATGACTTTGTGAAAATTATTACGATTAATAATCCACTTAATGAAAAGCCAGTAAAATATATAACAAAAGGATTAACAAATATTTATGATCACCCTGAATTAGAAGTACAAGCATCAATAATGTTTTCAAGGGAAATATTGGCTTTTGCAGTTGAAGAAATTAAGAAAGTGGGACCAATCAGTGAGGAATTCAGTATTGAGTATGAGAACCATCTATACTCATTTCATTTAACATCAGATAGGTATGGTAAAAGTCTGTTTCAGGTAATACACAAAGATTGCGGGTTAACTCGCATACTAAATACGAACAGTAAAGATAGAAGTCACTTGCAACGTATAAAATAGTGGCTTCTATTTTTTCAATTAATATAGTAATATACTATTATATTAATTAGATAGTATATTAGATAGATAGAAAGTGACTCGGAAGTAGAAGGGAGCATTAGTTTGCCTCATGACAATTTTATTAAGGAATTAGATTTTGTCTTAACTCATCCGTCGTGCAGTGTTGAAAATATAGAATCTTTTTATAACCAATGCCTATTTATATACGAAACAGTACCGCTGTTTGTAATTATCAATCATATGAAGGAAACAAAGCCTAAACTCTTAAAAAATTGGTCGAATTCAAACAAAACAGTGAGTAAGCTGCTTGAAGAGATGGAAATACAGAAAGATGATCTCGATAAGAAAAGAAAAGAAGAAATTCTTGTTGAGGTTGAAGATAGCTCATTACAAATGATTCAGAACGGTTGTTATGTATTAATTTGGGATACTGAAATTGAGAAATCTAAAATAGAAAGATGTATTAAACGGAAGACGTTAAAGGTGGTCTCTAAGAGTTTTAATAATCTAAAATTAATAGGCTATAAACTTGAAAAACCGAACCAATATATTCTATATCTGAAAATAAAGGAGAATTGATTATATGAATATGTCCATCTTAGGGAACAATATGCTAGAATACAAAACCTCTCTCCGCCGAAAGATGATCCATCAAGGTGTTGTGAAAAGTATTGAAACGCATAGTCCATTTGGTGAACCTATGCAATGCGCGATCATTGAATTGAAGAATGGTCTTAAGGGTATGATTCACGAGAATCAATTCGATAAACATAAATTTCGATCACTTGTTGGTTTTTTGGATCATAAAATTGACTACATGATTTTAGATGTTACTAAACAAGGTCTGGATCCTAATCTTGTAAATGTATTTGATGAAGATAAAGGGATAGTTTTACTTTCACGAGTACAAGCACTTGAAGAACTGCAGGAAGATTTTTGGGAAAATGCTGAAGTAAATCATGTATGTCCTGCAGTTGTATCCGGATTCGAAGAAGAACGGTTTTATGTAATGATCAAAGGGGTATCATGTGTACTCCCGATCAGAGACTATGAATATGACTGGACGCCTTCTGCACGTAACGTAATTCCACTAGGTAGTGAGATTACTGTGAAAATAAAAGAGATTGACCATGAAAAAAAACGTGTTATTGTATCGCGAAAAGAGCTGATGGAAGATCCTTGGACTCGCATTCATGAAAATTTTAAGATTAATGATTTCCACACCGGTGTGATAACTAGTGTTGTAGAGAATATAGGTATTTTTGTGAAATTAGCACCTGGTATTGAAAGTCTGGCTTGGTTTCCTAACCGCGTCCCAAGTCATGGGGATTTGGTGGGTATGACCGTTTCAGTCATGATTAAAAATGTGCAAGCGAATGGCAAAAGAATTCGAAGTAAAATAATTAAATTCCCACATGTCTTATATTAGGAGGAGATTATATGGAATCCCAAATATCTCCTCTAATAATTACGAATCAACCAGGGATTCGAATGCAACCTACTTGGGACGATCCCTTTGCTTTCGTAGTTTCTTTGGATCCACTTACTAGACATGAATTTTTTTATATTAACGGAAAGATAAAGGATGGGTGGATCACAGATCGAGATATAGAAATCATTCAATTTCTCGCAGTACATCGTTGGATTACATTGTCTCAATTGACTCGGTTGTTCTTTTCAGGTAGCGATAATACTACGGTTCGAAATAGATTGAAAAAATTAATGAAATTGGGATTGTTGAGAAGGATTCAATGGAAAACCTACTGTAATCCACTTCAAAATCGTCCAACAATTTATGAAATGGGCTCAAGTGCAGCTGACATTTTGAAATTTAGGTATGGAGCATTTTTAGGAAATAGAGATCCACGAAGACCAAAGGAAGTCTCTATGTTGTTCCGACAAAAGTATATTGTTACTAACGAATTTTTCATATTACTAAGAAAATCATTTGATGTTAAGCATTTTGAATTTCATCCAGTTTTAAAGCATAAAGAGGATCAGGTAGTACCAACTGCTCACTTCATTTTGGGAACACCAAAAGGAAAAAAGTTAGATTTTCATTTACTTTGCCATCGTGAAGAAGAAAACTGGCTTAAAACCATTCGCTACCAAGCAAAATTTTGTAAGGAGTACTTTGATACAAACGGAATAAGATCAACCCTTGTTGTCCTTGTGTCATCCGATGAAAAGGCTGAATTAGCTAGTAAAATATGCGAACAAGAGGGAACCAGTGAATACACTTGGTTTATAACTGATCAAGAATTAGAAGAATGTGCAGACGATGGATTAACAAGTAGTTTTTTTGTCTTTAAAAACGGAGAAAAGAATTATTACGACCTTAGATGATGAAAAATGAGGTGATTAGTTGCATCGTCTATTTTTAGTATCGGACGACGAAGATTTTACGCAGTGGGTTGAAAAAGAACTTTTTGATTACGGGCGTTTTGTAAGGAAAATAGATGATTTTGAGTTTTTTATACAACAGTGGAGTACTTCAGAAGCTGAGATTATAATCGCGACAGAATACGCAATAGAATCGGAAGATTCATTCTTTAAAATACTTAATCAACTTGAAACTCAAGATCCTTTTATTACGATAATGCTAATTTACTTTCGTGAAGAAGATTTATTTATTCAGAGCTTAAAGGATAAAAATGTAGTCTGTATTTCATGGAATGACCTGGACTTTGGGCTAATGAAGAAACGATTAGAACAATCACGATCAATTAAAGAACTGCAAACAAGAGCTGAGTCTTATCCTGAAATGCATACAGATAGTAAAAGTGAGTATGCAAGTGACGAAACAGATTTTGAAAATAAGATTGAACATCCTGATCTAACTATACAGTTAAAATCGGAAGTAGTTGATAAAGAATTTCCTCCGGAAAATTCTTTGTCCCTTAATACAGAAAAGCAGCATGTAAACTCACATTCACCCATAGAAAGTGATGACGTATTAAATGAAAAAATAGAAAAAAAAGATGAATATATTGAAGAAACCAATATCGAGTCACACCAAGAATCCCCAGATGAAACAGATCAAGATGAATCCCCACAATTAAGAGTAAGTGAAGAAGAGGTTGTTTTATCAAGAAGAAATCAAACGAAGAAACGTTATCCCAAGCTTCCTAGTCTTCCTAAACATGAAAATCAGATTATTTATAAAGATAGAGTGATTATAAGTGAAAAGATAATCGGAACTGTTCTAATTGCAGTAGCCAGTACTAACCGTAGGGCAGGTTCATCACATAATGCAATACAGATTGCACGTTATCTAAGCGGAGACTCTTTTGAAGTAGCTTGTGTTGAGTTACTGGACAATAAAGTGAACCCATCGGTACTTAAATTTCTAGATGATGGAACAAAAAAATCTAAAAAAATGGACGATGGTTTTCAATCAGAAGGAATTGATTTTTATCCAGCAGCTAACTATGAGAAGTACATAAAAATTTTAAATGCAGAGTACCAATATGTTGTTGTTGATTTAGGTCAGATAGTTACGAATCAAGGAAGGAAAAGCAAAGAAGGCCGATTTTTTAAAGAATTCTTCAGAGCGAATATTTCGATAATCAGTACCTTTCCAGCAATATGGGACTTTCAGTTCTTAGTTAACCTAGTTGATAAGCTGCTAAACAATTCCTGGAATAAACCATTTAATGTGTTGGTTAATTTTACAGATGACAAGAGGTATAAGAAATTTACAGATTCATTTACTAGTAGAGAAAAAAGAAATCTTCAGCTTCAGTTTTTTCAAAACAACTTTCTACCTGATCCCTTGAATTTAGAAGATGATACGGTATCTATTGTTCCTGAGATTTTGAGTTCAGTTATTCCTTCTAGCAAAAAGAAAAAGAAGTTTTATTTTTTTTAAACACTCGTTTTAAATTCCAATTACTGTAGGAGGTTTTTCATTTGAAATTTAAGTTACATTATTTTCTTTCAATTTTAGTTTTATTAATTGGATTTGGAGGGCTTTTTGGATATGACCTATATATAAAACCTTATGTACTCTCTCAGAAAGTTGTTAAAGTGAAGGTTGCTTCTGGAGGGTATCTCCCTAAGAATTATGAACTATCTACAAAAGATGTCTATCTTGAAGCTGTCCAAACAAAAGATGTACCTATAAATGCAATACATAGCATCAAAGATGTTGAAAATAAGATACTCAACGTGAATTTAACAGATGGAGTTATATTAACTGAATCTTTGGTTGATGTAGATGATTTGGAGCCAGGTCCAAATGAAGGGATATATCCGATACCAAAAGAAGCGATTTACGCAATTAACGGCTCATTGCGAAGTCGAGATAAAGTAGACATTTACCTAGTAAAGGATCGTACAAAAGAACAAAAGAGCGCATCATCTGATGTAATAGAAGTTCCAAGTGTAGATTCTGCTTTTCTAACAGCAGTTACAGTAAATTATGTAAGAACTGAAGACAATAACGATGTTAAAGATACTGAAAACGGTAATATCACAAACCGTACGACATCAACTGGTAAGGTTTCGGTACCTGAACTAAAAATATCTAACGAGAACGCAAAACAACTCAAACAATATCTTGAACAAGGAGACAAACTTTGGATTGTCAGAGTTGAATAGGAGGAAAAGATGAAAACGATATTCACATACGGAATAGATCAAATAACGGTTAACACGTTACGAAACATAGGCTATACAGTGATTCCACAGAACTTAATACCAACTTCAGAACAACTACAAGACAACATTTTAATACTTACTAGTGAAGTAGTAGATATACAAAACCTCTCAACTATAAAAAATGAAAATAAGAAAGCAGAGGTAGTTTACTGGTACTTAACAAAAGGAGTAAGAGGCTATCAAGCAATTCATGCTATCTGTGAATTGCATGGTGTTTATTTTGTGCCACCACGAGCAACTACTGCTAATCTAATTGAAAAAATTAAATACATTCTAGAAGAAGATAATGATGTAAATGGAAATTTAATAGGTTTTTTTGGATCAGCTCCAGGAGTAGGGTGTACTAGTAACGCCAAGATCTTTTCAAAAAGAATCGCAGCCAAAGGAAAAAAAGTTATACTCCTTGGTCTTGATCTCTATGATCCGGGGAATGAACGTCAAACAAGCATTAGTTTGGATTTATTACGCCCGCGTATAACTGGGAAGGTACTCCAAACAGAGGATATTAACCTACTACTCAAACAAGATGGATATCTTTACTTACCTGGTAATCATGACACGCTCAGTGCACTAGATTACCAAGAGGATGAAATCGAATATTTATTATCATGGTGTGAAGAGCATGCTGATATAGTTGTTGCTGATTTTGGATCAATCCCAGAGAGCGCAGCTTGGTATGTGGGGATGCAAAAATCAAGCTTAAGAATGATAGTTGCACATATGCGACATGAATATCGCTTAAAACAATTCATGGAATTGGCAAAACAATTAAGTATTAACCCACATGAGTTCTCTTTAATAATTAATCGATCGAATGTTGCAGATGTAGTTACTCCTAAAGCGCTTGCTATGCAAATTGGCTCTGAAGTTTTAATTGATATCCCTCAGTATCCGAATTATCCAGAGAATTTACCTCTTGGGAAGAAAGAGACGAACCGAATTGATGAAATAGTAGATGGATTTCTAATTGCTCTCGGTTGGTCAGAAAACAAGCAAAAGAAAGGACTCTTTTCATGATTCTTGATAAGAAAAATTCAGAATCTTTGTCACCCGTCCCATTCTCTCTTAAAGAACGAATGATGAAAAACCGCAAAACAAGTACTGAAGACTTCTATTCATATCTAAATAAAATGAAAAAAGATATTACTCCTGAATTGCGGCGCGAAGATGAAGACTATTATGTCCTCAATGCAAAAGCATTAATGGGAGATTTGCAAGCTATATCGTACTTCATGAATGAGATTGAGAAATATGTTCGGAAAAATCCATATGGTGGGAAAATTCCTGATGCATACAGTAGTATTACTGAAGCATTGTACCATGAGTGGAAGGGCTATGGACCAGCGTTCAAATGGATCACTGATCGCTCCTATAGCGATTCAACAGGGCTACAAATCATTGGTGAACAGATCTTCTACAATAACAAAGGCATGTTTAGTAAGTATCCCTATAAGATGCCTTCGTTAGATCGGGTAGAGCAGCTTAAACGTACATTGATGAAGGGCGCACCAAGTGCAAAATTGAATAAGGACAAGCCTTCTGCAGAGTTTAAAATGGACGATCCACTGTGGCCAGGGCGATTTATCCGGATAGCGATATGGGTTTCTCCACGTGTCTGGGATGGCTTTACTACTATTACTATGCGGCGACAAGTTGTAGAGTATATGAATTTTGATGAACAAGCTGGTACTAGCTCTATCCCGGCGGAAAGCATAGACCTTCTTAGAGATCTAAGTTACCTATTTAGAAACACTGTAGTAGCCGGACCTGTAGGGTCAGGGAAATCAACATTTGCTAATACAATCGTAGGTGAACAATTACAAGGATCAACCTTTTGCATGGGTGTAGTCATGATTGAAAAACATCCAGAATCAATACTGCCTTATCAAATTAAAGGACATCGTATTATCCCAATTCAAGCTGAAAATGATGAACTAATGGAAGTAGGAATTGAGTCACTTCGTCATGATCCTAACATTCTCTTTATGACAGAAATGCGATTCCATGAGTGGGAATTTTACTTTTTCAGTGGAGAAAAGGGATATAACGGTATAATCGGCACCTTCCATACTGTTGATTCTGAAGATATTCCATATCAAGGTGCGTTCGCTGTATTTACTCGTTTGGGAGGTAGTTTGAAGGGTCATTTAATCTCAGCGATGAAATCCTGTGAGATAGTTTTCATCATGGAACCTACAGATGCAGGTGAGAAAAAGTTAACCCGGATTTCAGAGGTCTTCTATGATGAAGCAAAAAACTCTGTATTTGCCAGTGATATCATGCGTTACGAACAAGCTACCAATGAATGGACTTATAATGATCAACTTACAGTGAGTATTGTCAAAAGAATGCAAAAAAAGAATCCGGTAGTTACTCAGCGATTCCTTGAAGAGTTGAAAAGGTTGACCAAACTCAAGCCAATGAAAAATCCATTGAAAGAAAGCTTAAAGGCAAAAATTGTACTCAACAGTCAGTGAGGAGGACTTTATGAACAATATAAGCGATTATGCTATTCGTCTTTTTTTTCACTTTTTAGTTGTTCTGGGTATCTGGAAACTAGTAAAGCCCCTCATTGATGAACAACTTCGTTATATAACGAAGAAACGTGAATATAGGAAGAATGCAAAACATTTTAATGAAGCATCTAAAAGGAATAAACGATTTATCTATCGACATTTAGATAATCTATTGTATCTAACTCAGGATAAGTATGAACCTTTTGTTAGTGTAACAAAATTCATACTCCAAAGCGCATTTCTACTGGTCGGTGTGTTTATTATTACTCTATTAACAATGCAGGAGCTCCCATCTCTGTTCAGTTCAGATCCCTTGTTCGATGGAAATCTGCAAATCAGTAATATAGAAACAATTAAGTCTGTTTGGAAGTTACCAATGTTATTGGCATTATTAGCAGGAAGTATTCCATATATAGTTATGCGCTATAAGTACACTAGACGACAAACAGAAGGTAGCTATGACTTATTAGATGTTGTGAAAATATACGCCAAATATACTTACTTATCTGTGGACGCTGCCCTGTATGCAACGTCAGACTTCCTTATGGATAACAATGTATTAAAACGGCCGCTGAGAATACTTGCAGATGAGTTTTCAAATTATAGCAATGAAACGATGCTGCAGGGCGAAGCTCAAAGATTTGCTAGTACCGTCTCAACGACCTTTGCTCGTATATTCATCAGCGATTTATTAGATGCTGAGAAAGAAGGCAATGTTAATCTCAATCTTTCATTACTTGAATTAAACGATTCAATGGAGCAACAAAGAGAAACAATTTTTACTGTAAAAGCAAACAACAGTGATGCTATTAAACTAGGTCTATATGGAAATCTCCTTGTATTTGTATTATCCATCGGTACATTCATGTTTATGCTAAAACCGGGATTGTATTTTAAATTACAATTTCAAACTCCGATTGGAGTCACGTTTTTTATGATTATTGTCATTAGTTTTGTTATAGCATTTCTATTCAGTGTCCTTCTTTCGAGACCAAAACTAGATTACCAGTAAGTGAGGTGAGAAACATTGGATAAAATATTTACTATAGTTTCAACAATTGGAATAGCGTACTTCGCGTTCTTGGTATTTCTAAGTACTAGCAAGAGCCATGAACGAGATCTATTTCGCAAACAAATCAATGTTAGAGCAGTAATGATGAAATTTCAGAGTGATCAATTTCAAGAGAAATTAGACAATTCTGGATATCCGATTAAAGCCCAAAATGTTAACTTTATTCGTTACGCAACTGCCCTGATATTTCTCTTATTCTTGTTCCTCAGTTCATACGTTAGAGAAATAACGCTGTCTTATAAAGAGGTTTTAATTCCAATTGTCATTTTATTAATTAGCAGTCCAATGAAGTTTTTACCGCTAGGATGGATTTTAAATAGTAAGTCTCAGCAAAATATCCTCCATAAGGATGGGGAGATCGTTTCATTTTTGAAACAATATCAGAATAATCGACTTAGAAATAGAGGCTATATTGAGTTTGGAGCTTTCTGCGCTCAAGTTGCTTCAACATTTGAATATCTCAAAGATGATTTAAATGAACTGGCAGAAAAGGCTACAGATGATGGAGTAGAGGAAGCTATCAAACATTTTTGCGATAAGTTTCCTGTGAATCATCATTTCATGTCTAATGTTCGTTCGATCCTACTTGCAACAGAAGGTATGGCAGACAATGATGAGGCAATTGAATATCTAAAAAAACAAAATACTGCAATCTCTAAGATTTCTAGTGATCACTATCAAAAAAAATGGACAAGGATAGGTGATTGGGCAGGCATCATTAATGTAACCCCATCTATTAGTACATTTTTGATGATCGTAGTTTTGTCCTTGCAATACATCATGTTGCTAAGAGGGAATTTTAATGGAGTTAGTCTATTCCGTTAAAAATAAATATTTATATTACGATTAGGAGGGATCAAAAAAAATTTTGCGGGATCTAAAATAACTCAAATTAAAAGGAGAGAATTTAATAATGAAAGAACAAACTATGGGTCATGGGCTTTATATCGCAGTAGGTTTTGTATGTGTATCGTTGTTGATTGCGTTTCTTTTTCCAATTGTACGTAATGCAATTACGGATGCAACTAGTAAATTGCCTGTTGTACCTTCCGCTATGATTGTTACTCCTGCAGAACACACAAATTTGATTATTACTCTTCCTAATGATGCAACTCAAGCAGCATGAAGAGTCAAACTATAGGTATAGCGATTTTTCTTGGTTTGGCATTTGTTGTGGCTACAATATTTCTTGGGGCAGCAACAGAAATGATTGGTGATGGGCAAGATAATGTTATCTCTTACACAAAAAAAGTTGAGCATTATTGACTATTAGGAAGGAGTTTTTGTTAGTTGAAAGAGACCATCCTCCGGGCATTATTCATGTGGCTTATCCTGTTTGTTATACTCCAGCCCATTTTTACATATATTGACTACCTGCTGGATCTTCAGGTTAAGGCAAACACTTCTTATATCACTCAGAAGGCTGCAACAGAGGGGATGGTCACTTCATCAATGAAAAGTGAAGTGATCGCTAATCTCACCGCTGTAGGGTTCAGCGCTTCCGCAATTTCTATAAAGAGCACGACTGAAACGGTTCAAGATCGTAAATCAAGACTCGATGTTTACATCACTGCTCCACGGATAAATTTGTTTCCATATAATTTCTCATCGAACACGGCATCGTCAAATTACTATGGTCACGGATCCATTATGAGTGAATACCTCGACTAAGGGATGATACTAAAATGGACTATATTATTAAGCTGGCTTTCGCATTTTTAATATTTATGTTTACTTGGTTCTTTCAGGTGCAAAATCAAGAATGGGATGTTAATCGATCATTATTAAAAGATGCTAATAATATGGCTGTACATGATGCAGCGCAAGAAATTAATGAAGATCAGCGTTCTCACGGACTTCTTATTATAAATCCATCTGAAGCTTATGCCACATTTAAAGAGACACTACAGAAGAATCTTGGTTTAGACAGCGAGCTCTCTCCACTAGAAGGGAGCCGCTTCCATGATAAAGTGAATATATTAGAGTTTGTAATCATTGATGAATCTTCAAGTCTGAGTTTCCCGTACCTCTACGAGGATCAACGTTATGGGATCACAAAATACATACAAGGACCGTCTGTGATTGCAGTAATTGAGACTAAGCACCCTCAACTGTTAGCTACTGGTAAGGTGCAGGAGCCTATACAGGTACCTGCTGTGCAGGAATATAAATACAATGAATGATATGCGGGGAGTTGAATCAGTTGGGTATAATTTGCCAAGAAGATGCCACTTTTACAAAGACCATGACAAAGGATGTTTTAGTACGTGTGGTATTTTCTAGCGATATCGCATTGTCAATAGAAAGAGATAATGGGGGAATTGTAAAAAGACTCGTTATAATGATGGGGAATACCTGTCAGTTCCTTGATTTACTAGATCATAATAAATCAGAAAACGAAATTATACAATTTATTGAGACGCAATATATAGGACTGAAAAGATCATTTGAATCTTCTGTTTTCGAAAAAAAATTCAATATAATGATAGATTTATCCTGGAAAATAAAATCTTATATAGAAAATTGAGCAAAGTTATTTATTTGAAAATATTTCTTTAATTAACTTACATTTCGTCTTACAATATAAATATAAGATGAAATGTAAGGAGGTAAAAACGTGAAAAACCACTCTGCGACAGTATCATCGAAAGGACAAATTGTTATTCCGATAAAGATAAGGAATGAGTTAAAAATCAAAACAGGAGATACGATCGACTTCATTCTTCAAGGCGATGTCATCACCATTCAAAAGGGGATTCGTTTTACTTGCCCCGCTTGCAAAGGTAAGAAAGATATTAATGATAAGAAATGCTTTGTTTGTGACGCTACTAGTGAAATAAACCCAAATGTATCACTTTTCCATGAAATTGAAAGAGTAGTTAGATACTCTATCTCGGTAAATGTGAACAATGATAGGAGTGACGATGAAAATCTATCCAGCTCTTTTCCAAAGATTCAGGTACATACAAAACGATATCCAAAGAATGTAATCGCTTGGTATCAAGATTACTTGCAAGCGAAAGCTGTGGAACAATTTGTTAATCGTGATGATATCGAGAACAACACTCTTGATATAACCGATATTGTTGATAGTTTTAATTCAAAAGAGGTCAAAGCTGCTATTATCAAACATTTACCTTCTGTTAAGAAGTTATCTGAACTTGTCATCACAATTAATGACTAAAAACTACTATAAAAAAGGGAGATTTAACTAATGAAAAAAACAATGATGAAATCTATTTTGGCAACAACGATGTTATTTAGTGTGGTCTTAGGAAATGGGGCAATAAACGCAGCTGCAACGGTCAAACCAGCTAATACCGCCAAACCGACAGTAACGGCCAAACCAACTGCTACACCAGCACCTATTATGAGGGATAACCTTAGTAAATATGGATTGAAGAAGGATGTTGAACTGCCGGTGACTGTGACAGCAGGAGGTCTTAGCTATACTTTGGAAAAAATCATGATCTATGATGCAAAGTCTAAAGATGCACAAGCACTGATTAAGAAGTTCAACTATTCCGGAGAAGGAAAGTACTTTATTTGGACCAAAATTACAGTTAAAAATAATAGTGGTAATACAATTAAAAAAGATTACACGGATGTAAGCGAGAAATGGCGTTTAGGATTCGGTAGTCAACTCGGCGCGTACCCGACTATGCCACAAAGCAAAGATACTTCTGTAAACGATAAAGAGGCTTTATGGGGTTGGAATTTGAAGCCAGGGCAGTCAATGACTAGCTACCAAGCCTATTACTATAATGGGGATTTTAAGTCTTTTGTTATTTGGGTGGAAAACAAAAATAATTTGGTTTCACAATATATCGTTAATCCTCCAGAAGTTTAAGAGGGGATGCAGCAGATGAAAAATAATAAAAAAATAAGGAAGTTCTCAATTTTCTTAATGATTTGCCTATTCTTTGCACCAAATTTAATGTATTCTGCTCAGGCTGCAGACGTAAAATCTGGATCGGTAAGTATACCGATCACAACTGGATTAACTGGATCAGGGAATGCCGCAAAGACTTTTTACTTAGATCCGCCTAGTGGAGTAAACAGCGCTGCAATTAAAGCAGGAACTTTTAAATATTCAGGTAATAACAGCGTAATTGGGGCAATCACCGTAGAAAACGGAAAAATAAAGGTTACTCTTAAAGGTAATGAAAAGGTCGAAACGTTTAAAGTCACAGGTGCAAACGGTAATAATTCTACAAGTGTTTTTAGGACTACGCCGGGTAACTCTATTTGGCGATATGCAGATGGTCGAAGATGGCAGATTAATGATTATAATCAAGATCGTGGAACGAACACAACCAAAAACGTAAACGCTACAGATTATTCAACTCCATCTGGCGCACCGCCAAAAACAACTGTTACCACAAAATCTGATCCAGTTAGTCCGAGTCAAGCAACGTGGTTTAGGGACAGTGTAAATACTGTCCCTTACAGTAATATTATTCAGTCAAGCATTAAAATGATAGATATGGAGCTTGAAGGGGACAAAGGTAAAGTAGGTCAGAAAGATGGGAAATTCATTATTACTTACCAGGTCCCATCAGCGCAATACTTACCCGAAAATGTATCGGATGCATTTGATAAAGGTGAATGGGTAACGGGTCGACTATATTACATTACACTACCATATTATTTTACGGCTGAAGCGAAAATGACCTCATATAGCTATGCGGGAACTATCAATTTTGATTATGCTTTGCCTGACCAAGTTACTTTGAATGCTTCAGCTACATTAATTCAACCCAACCCGAATCCCACAAAAATGACTGGTGAAAAAGTAGCGGTGAAAATTAATGTTAAAGGCGAATTGCTCTCCTATACGGATGCCCAAAATATTTCTGAGTGGGTATTTTATGCAAGGGAAAAAGAAAAAACTGATTCGTCTATGAAGAAAGAATATTCAAAGGTACTTACTGCCAATAAGGATTTTGATTTTGAAATTCCGGAAACTAAATTAAATGGAAAAAATGATTATAAACAAGATTATGTTTTAAAAGTAGTTGTAAGATTCAAAAATCCAGTAATAACAAAAACAGGACCAATTTCATCTTTGGAAGTTGGGCTCGAAACTTCAGCTGGAGTATATAAGAAAGATCCTCCTAACGATCTTTTCCCTCCGCCACCAAACCCACCGGCTAAACCAGAAGGTAAACCACCTATCGCACGAATAAGTGCTCCTAAATATATTAAAGCGGGCGATGATATGTTAGTTAACGGGTCAGGATCTTCTGATCCAGACGGGTACATTACGGATTATGCTTGGGGTACACAAGGAGCGCAGGGGGGAATCGGTAATACATCGAGAGGATATGTATGGTATACGAGAGAGGACGTAGGGCAGACGTTTCCCATTGCGCTCACTGTAGTTGACAATGATGGCCAAATTGGTAGTACGAGTACAGAAGTCACAGTCATAGAACCTATTCCTTCTGCCATAATTGATATAACTGGTTCATTAAAACAAAATCGTAAAACAACACTCACAAACCGAAGTCAAAGCCCAACTCGATTCCCGTTGGTGCCTTCGAAAACACAAGTTACAATAAGTGCCGTTTCTGGTGGAACAAATGCTGATATTAAATATGACGGTACATTAGCAGAATTGGAAACGAAGGATGTTCTATTTAAAAGTCCGGGGACTTATAAAGCAACGATCTATGTGGAAAATACCATAGGGTATTCAGCAAGGAGTGAAATCACATTTGATATTGCACCGGATGAAGTACCATTTGCATATTTTTCGGTGCCAGGGAAAGTATACCGTGATCCTAGTAATGGAAATAAAGCAGTTATTTCTATAGATGACATGTCATTTTCTTCAGATAAGGATCTAATCAATCGTCGGATTTGGGAGTATCGCTACGATTCTAACAATAACGGAATTTTCACTGATGAATCTTGGGTTCTAATTAATGAAGAAAATAAAACTCGATTGAATTTAGAATTATACCACGTTGGTAAATATGAAATAAGAGTTACGGTGATCGAAGAGTTTGGTCAACCGACGATTGAGAGCTTTGTTGTTGAAGAGGACCGTAAACGGGTTAATTCAGGAACGACTCAGAATGTTATTGAGCGGATAGTAGATGTTGATAACCGAGCTCCAGAAGTTGACTGGCAGTAAAGAGAAGGAGGGTTAGAATGAGATTTACTAAGAAGTTATTAGGTATTATTTTATCTTTACTATTAACTATCAGTATAATACCGGAGCACCTTCTTTTAAACTTAGGGATAGGTACCATAGCTTCTGCAGGAGAAGGTGATGATATTATTTACTATAGAAATATCGTTATTGGTCCTAGATCAGACTCTTATGGGGACTTTCGTGGTTCCATTAGCTATAATATCCCTGACCTGACGTTGTATAATCTGCAGTATAACAAAACGACGATGAAATTCAGCTTTGATATCAAGCCCAATGGAACAACCTTCCAAGGGAATGTAGGAGTTCCTGTTTATGCGAGCACTTCTGCTGGTCGCTCAGTGGCTGCACGACTAACTATGAATTTTGATATTGTCGAAGATCCAAATGATTATTATGGCGCTTGGTACGGGATGAGAACAATAAAATGGTATAAATACTTAGGAAGTGTACCTGAAATCGGTTATGAATTTCATGGACAAGCTTTATTCAACTTAGGAGTTGATACTCCAGAAGAAGATGTTTACGCAAAACCGTACCGGCTTTTTGAGCCTAAGTTTTTAAACACTTATTTAATGTTCGACTCTTTAATTAACGCAGATAACTTTGAAAAATCTTTATTTAGTCAAACTAATTATATACCTTTGATTCCCAATCACGCCCCTAATCTGTCAGTATTAACAGCAAACAATCAATTGTTAATAAACCATACAGGACTTAGTGGGATGAATATTGAAGGATATGTGAATGATCCTGATAACGAGGATGTTACAGTTACTGCAGAAATTCCGAATGTTTTTTACAAAAAAACAGTTATACCTCAAGCACAAACCTCTAAGTATTTTTCTATACCTATTGATGTTATTGAGGATTCATTATCTCCAGGGAACTATACAATGAATATTACAGCCTCAGACCCTTCAGGTATGACGAAATCAGCAACTCTTAATTTATCAGTAAAGAATCGTCTGAGGAATAAAGCGTTTGTCTTGATAAATACACCTATAGAGTCAAGTACTAAATACTCAGATACGGAAGGAGACCCTATATACGATAGTAGATTTAGGTATGACCATGATCCATATTTTTATGATAATTCAATGGGGATAATTGGAGATTCTGGTTTATGGAGAACTTCTGTTTATAATTCTTTTCCTTATACTGGCGTGTACACAGCAACATTTCAATCTAGAGACAACCCAAAAAATGATGATCGTTTTGATATTTACCGGAAGTGGAGTCGGGATAATTTGTCTTCCATGACTTTTCATGTGCATCGTAAACCCATAGCTCTATTTAGTGCGAAACTGATGAACGGATATCTTCAGATTGATGATACTTCCTACGACCTAGACCACATTAATGCTTCTAATAAAGGTCTAGTAGATCGGCAATGGCAGTATAAGAAAACAGAAGCTACCGTATGGAATGAAGGCCAGCCACCTAATCCGCTGCCAAGTAATGATCAATATGATATCAGGCTAAGAGTAAGAGACATGGATGGTGAAAATGGATTAGGTGTATGGAGTGATTGGTGTCAGAGGACAATCGGAGCAGCTGGGAATTTACCTCCGGTAGCACTATTCACAGTTGAGCCTAATATTGTTTCCTATCGTAAGGCAACAACGATTATAGATAAATCCTTTGATCCGGATAATGATCCATTAGATGTTTATTATTGGACTGTAATCAAAGATGGTTGGAATAAAGTATGGGAACATTGGGGTGGGGCAACAACACCACCGAATATTGCAGCGTTTGGATTAGGAAATTATCAAATTAATCTACAAGTACATGATAATCGTGGTTTATGGTCGGAATGGTACAGTCAAAGTGTACAAGTTATGAATCACCCACCTGCAGCCGCTTTTAAAATGCCATCTGAAGTATATCGAGATACACTTATTACGATGCAAAATCTGACACCAGATCCGGATGAAGATGGAGATTCGCTGTCATATGCATGGTACGCCAGACTTAATAGCAGCCCTTATTATTATTCGGGTAGCAATCGTAATCAATCCATGACAATTGGTAGCATCATGGCAAGTAGTGGAGTTTCACCACAACAAGCAATCTCTGATGGATGGGAAATGCGACTTAATGTTACAGATATACCAGTAGTATCAAATATCACACCACTGACTTCGTATGCTACACGTATGTTCACTGTTAAAAACCATATACCAACAGCAGGAATTAATGGTCCAAGTAGTGTTTATCAGTATGATACTATAACATACTATGGCGTGGATTCAGATGAAGATCCATCAGATATTAGTAGCCTGCAGTATTACTGGAAAGTAACAGATAGTGATGGCGCAACTGAAATGTACCGAACTCCTAATATTAAGATTGATTTTCCGGAGTCAGGTATCTACACACTAGAGCATTGGGTTGTAGACCAGATCGGTGACAAGTCTAACATCGCTACCCTGAAGGTAAATGTAGATAAGAATCTAGCACCTACTTTAACTCTTACAACTCCTGCTGGGACCGCGACTAATCCGTCCGTAATTGATGCGGAAAAAGAAGGAGATCCACTCATTAAGTGGACGTATACAGATCCTGAAAATGATCCACAGGAGAAGTATAGACTGGAGTTTTATTCGAAGGATGATCTCTTAGTTAAGAGTGTTGAAAATCCGGATAGCACCGGACTACTGAGACAATATCAAATTCCAAACAATACATTTGAACGCTTCAAATATTTCACAGTTTATGGACGTGCCTATTCAAAATTGTCTTGGTCAGAAATCTCTAACGAAAAGACGTTTATCATTGATAATCCCCCTAAACCGGGATTTACATTAGTAACGGATACAGGTAGAGATGCGACAAAGGTGCCAATTTACCGGACAGACGTTCTGAACATTAAGAGTACCGCCTCTGATCCGGACGAACCAAAAGGAGATACAATAAGCCACAAGTATTTCTTAAAACCATCAAGTGGAACAGAAGCCCTAGCAAGCACTCAAAAGGACTTCACAAAGCAGTTTAGTAGTAATGGTGTATTTACCTTTAGACAGCTTGTAACGGATTCTCTGGGGCTGTACCGTGAAATATCCCATAGTATAACAGTTGTGAATAGAATTCCAACAGTTAATATTACGTATCCAACTAGTACGGACTCGTCAAAACCAACGATCGCAAGTACACTCACACCGATCATTAAATGGGATTATCAAGATGAGGACGGGGACCTGCAGCAACGTTATAAGGTGCGAATTATTAACTTGGCCACTGGTGCAGTTAAGGTCCAATCCGGTGAGCAAGTATCAAGTGCTAAGCAATGGCAGATTCCAGCTGGTTCACTGATCGAGAACGAGAAGTATGCTGTCGAGGTTGAAGTTTTTGATGGATATAATTGGAGTAACGTCTCTGCACGTAAATATTTTATGGTAAATCTATTAAGTATAAAAGGTGCAGTGAAGCACACCGAAGAGTGGAACAATAACCGCAAAGGCTACAACCTGAAACAGAGTGGTAACGAGGAAAGTCCGAGAAGTTATAACATCTTCTGGGCTGGAGAACGCTTTGTCTTGCAGGGGATAGCAACAGGTCTGCCAGATACTGTTGAGGTAACAATGACAGGTGGTTATACCACGCAACTCATTCCAACCAATAGCGATAAGACTCTTTGGACTGGAGAACTCTATGATAGCTCTTTTGAGAAACTCCCAGATGGACCGGTTACATTTACTTTTACTGCTAAGAATGAATACAACACAAAAGTTGATACAGTATCTGTTATTATTTCTGGTGAATGGACAGAGTATTTCAGGAGTCATCGGATCAAGTGATTTTGTTTGTAATATCCACTTATTGGAGCTGCTTAGTGCAGCTCCAATTTTAAAATAGAGGTTAGGTTTTCTTTCGTATACATAGAATTTGAGGAGAATAATGAATATGAGCATTATTTATAAAGAGATTTCACGATATCAAAAGTACCTAATTAAAATGAACAAGAAAGCAAAGTTTTGGTATATGGTGCAATTAGAGATTCGGATAACTCAAGATGTGAGTATAGTAGATGCCGTAACGATCCCTAGTGAGAAAGAATTGAGTATAGAAGAGATAGAGGGGAATTTAATGAGATATATTAAGTTAAATCCCAGACAAAAGTTTTTCGAAGAATATAGATTACATTCATTTTCTATTGTAGAAGCATATCAACTTTATGCAAGTTAAAGGAGATATTAGAAATAAAAGAAGAACGGTCTAGTTAGTACAATCGCTAGGCTGTTCTTTTTCTTATATTCTATAAAATTACAGTAACCCCTATAAATATATGTCTCTTAGTTAGAGAGAAAATAAAGTCATAGACTGAAATTGTTGATTTTATGGATTTTAAGTTTTGAAAATTGTCAGAAGGAAAGAAATAAGTATTAGACCGATCCAAAGCATAATTGCGTGAAAGAGTAAAAACTAATAAATAAAGTATTAGACTATTTGTACAGGGTACTGTAGCTTATACTGCAATAGCAGGCCCCCCCGCCTGTAGCGAACGTCCCGCCCGGCTTCATTTTAATTTACTCCTTTATATTGAGAATTTTGGGTATAGAAAAACCCACCAGGAGGTAGGTTTGGTCATTTTATTGTGTAATATCATAGTATATAGTAACTGTGAAATCAGGTTTAACAATTGAACCTGAATTTTTTAATTGTACAGATATGGAGACATCTCTATATTCAAAATTAGTTATTAATACTAGGTCTTTTTGAAGCAATGCAGTACCTATTTTAGTATCATAGTCATTACCATATAAATCATCATAGATTTCTTCTGTATAGTCACCTTTCCAAAGCTGGTCGTCAGCATAATAGTCAGTAGTGGGCTTAAACGTTTCATTCATATCGGAAACTATTTGATTATAAAGAGTATATTGATCACCTGGGTATTGATCACCTTCTGTAACATAAAACATATTCTCTAACTTTCCGCTGGAGTCATGCATGTACCACAGTTGAGCTGGTAACTCATCATTCCCGAGATAAACCCTATACATAAGCGTTTTTGCGCCATTCGTACCAGTTTGTGTTCCCAATAAGGTTTTATTTTCAGCTTTTTTAACATCTAATATATTTCTTCCCCACTCAATTTCTTTGTAAGGATCTTTGGTGTTATAGTAAAAGGGTCCTATGTATATCCTGCTAGCATTATTATCTAGAACGAAATTATTGTTACTTGCTGTGGTTATAAATTTCAGGGGAACAAATGTGTAACCATCAATTATTTTTGGTGCAATAGTTAATGCAGTCTTACTTCCATTTATATAACCTGTTTTGCTACCCAAAGTAAAAGAGAAAGAAGTATTGGTTTGCGGATTAGTTATCTTAGTTGTTTTAGTGTTTTTATCGTAGGTAGTTACTAAGGCAAGTGCTTTCAATAGTGGTCCAGTCTGTACAAGAAGCGTACCGTTTTCATAAACTGGATCTTTATCAAATACTACCCTCTTATCATTAACGAAAATTATTTTTCTACTTGAATCGGCTGACACAACAACATTAAATGAACAAAAAATCATTATTAAAGAAATCAAACCTAAAATCATTTTTTTCATGAAATCACTCTTTCCATATTTTCCATAATATTATCATGGTCTTTATTATGAGTCTATAGAATCAGTGGAATATATAGTTAGTGGTCTAAAAGTAGCTTATTTATGAAATGAGAAAATTTTTTTGAGTGTGTGCAAAATATCTTGCTCTATTATAGCGTACAACGCATCACATCTTCGGCAAATGAATATCTACAACCTCACTTACATCATGCTCCTTCTTAAGTGAATTACGGAGATAATTGACCTTAGTAGTACGATCGAGTGTATGCCCAAGAGTCTCCGCAATGTGGCTTATAGGTGCTCCTGCAGCATAAGCAGTTTGTGCAAAAAAATGACGTAAGTAATGGGGAGTGGCACGCTGATTAAGAGTTGTAGTAAGAGAAGCCGCGTCCATCTTTTTCGATAATGAAGATGACAAACTGCTTAATGAATAATGCTTACCATATCTGTTCGGATAAAAGGGAGTTTGATCTGTTGGATCAAGTTCGCTACTTAGTCCTAGTCGTTTTCGATACTCTATTAATTCTTCTAAAACGTAATCTTTAATGTTTGCATGTCTAATCTTTCCACGCTTAGTAAGTGTCCTAAGATAGTAGCGATCCCGCTTACTATCAAAAGACAAAGCTCCCCAGGATGGTACTCGGACCTCGTTTAAACGTAATCCGGTTGTCGCTAACAATAGTAGAAGAGACTTTATTTTCGGCTGATCATTGTAATACATTATTGCGTTCTTCAGAACCTCATCATCGAATTCACGCATTGGGATTTCTTCTTTATTGATTCTTACAGTAGTTAGGCCCCGAGATAACTTTTTACTTATGTACTCTTCCTCGTAACACCAATCCAAGAAACTCTGAACAATTCCTATTTTCTTTGCTCTAGTTGTAGTCTTTTCATATTTGCGTTCCATCAAATCCTGAAAGTTCTCAATATCGGAGCGGGATAAATCACGGATATCCATCTTTCCAATAGCAGCACTAAATGACATAAGGTTGAGGATTTCTCTAATATAATCCTTTTTAGTATTTTGATTGCGATTTGTACCTTTTAGATGAATAAAGAGATAAAGCATCCCGTAATTAGAAATTTTTTCATAGTCGTAGTTTCCCTTTTCATCTTCTCGCTGAGAGGCATAGGACATGAGTCTCGAATAGGAAGAATCATCCAGAAGTAGGTCGCGAGTAGAGGGAGAATCCATATTATTCAAATTATTACCATTAGAAGTTAAAATTAGATATTCGGTGCTTAAGCTATTCATTTATGTCTCACTCCAATAGTAAAGTTTAAAAAAATGAAACGAATATATTTTTCGATAACATTATTATATAAGAAATCTAGAATTAATCTACAATCGAAAATAATGGTCTATTCTTTTTGATTAACTAATAAAATCGAACATTATTAATTATATTAGTGAAATCTAAAAGTATATTTAATGAAAATGACGATAAACTATTTAATTAATATACTAATATAGTATTATATATATTAGATAAAGAATCGAAATAATTGAGAGGGGAACCTAAACTGCTAATCCTTATTTTATTGATTCAGGTGCTATTGATCTTAACTGCATTTAAAAAGTCATATAGAAACGTTGGAATCAGTTTTTCTGTTGGTTCTCTCATTTACGTAATGTTTTTAGTATTCGATCCACCTAGCACTGAGAAAGATCTCCATTTTGAAGGTGTGTTCTTTACAATCATCACCATACTCATTGTAATCCCAATTTATGTGATTGGATCTGTTTGGTGGATAAAGGCATATCTGCAGAGGAGAAAGTCTGTATTACATAAAGAGAATGGAGAGAATCTTAATGGATAGTAAAGGGTGTTTGGAACCTATGCCGCTCCTAGTTTCAGCAATAGAGTTATCATTGGGTGTTGTTTGCGATTTCAAACCGGAAAGTCTCAAAGTAATTGAAACTGAGATTAATAGAGTATATCCAATAGGAAATGAACCAATGTTATCAACGATAATTAGCTATGGTGTTTATCTTGGTGAAGTCTTTGTACGAAATGTACCTGGAGCATTCTGGGGGCCATATACAGGGGATGATTTATTAGATCTTGATATCCGGATCGATCGCAAAGAGCATTCTTTTGTAGGTTATCCGCTTAAGAGAGTTCTGGATTTTTGGTTTGACCGTTCCCTAGCCCTCTCAGTTTATTATCAGATGAATCTTGATATGTTGGATGGCGTTATTCAACCTGAAGCTAGCAGCGCCTAGAATAGTATTACTTTTCGAGAGTCAGCAAACAAGACGAGGTTTTTAGTAAGTAAAATGAAGGACTTTACCATCTATATTTAGAGAGGTGCTAAAAATGGAACGTGAGACTAGTACAATGCTCTATTTTCTATCTAACCTTCATCCATTCGGTTTTAAATTAACGGAATCATTTATTATCCAGACGATTTTAGAACGTGCGAAACGAGAAAGAAAAGACAAGAGTAATAAAGAAATCTATTCTCAAGGGCTTAACATCTTCAAAGATAAGAAGAACAAACGAGTTTCCGACCTGATCGAAGAGGCTTTACAAAAAGGGTATCTCACTATTATAGGATGGCAAGACGATCAACGTATATTCACCATGACTGAAGAGGGACTGTTAGAGCTTGCTGTATATTGGACAGATGGATTCTCAGAGCAATATAAATCATTCGCTATAGAGGTTAATAGACTATTTGAAAAAGCAAAATCTCCAGCCCCACCGATAATTACTATAATGAAGCTATACAAAAATAATTATACCTTAGATAAGGTTTATTCTAATTACATCCAAAAAGTTGATACTAGAGGTCATATATCTAGGGAATACCATTCACACTTGTTAAATGAATTTGCAGGCGCATCGGACGTCCCGAACAGCTATTATATGTTCCATTTAGCACCTAAACTATATGTACCTTGTGAGTTGCAAGGAAAGAAAGTAACGTTGGAAATACAAGGTATAGACACTCCTGAAAACCTTGTAATATCAAGCCCTTTTCCAAACAAATGTGCAGGTTTAAAAAAGGGTCGTAAGAAGAGTTCTTTTGGATTTTATCCGATTATTGCTAGTAAAGAAACATTTCCTGAAGAATTAGAAATTCTTTTGCGCTGGAGAATAGAAGAAGAGCTACTGTTAGATCATCAACTAAATATAAAGTTTGATTTTATGAATCATGAGGGCAATCTTTTCTCATCAGATCAACAATTTTCACGTAGTGCTAAGATGAACGAATTTTCTCTGGTGAGCTCTGCGATTAATAGTGATATATTTTCAAAAAACCGAACAACAGATCATGTAGTTAAAGATATTTTCAATCATTTTGAACTTCGTGAAAGTATTAGTCTATCGAATTTCCCCGTGGAGCTGCATTCACTTTCTTGGTCAGGGTCTCATTATGGAAAGTGGCATAAACAAAGAAATTTGTAACTAATTCAATATGAAATGGAAGTGTGCGGAGTGTATAGAAAGATATTTAGGAAACAGGGTAAACCGTTGAGATTTGGAGACCAAATCATCACCACTTCATCTTTTTTTGCTATTGTTAATCCTGTAAAAACCAATTTTAAGAATCGTGACAAATTTTTAAATAACTTCGCAAAGCAGGCATACATACACGGACTGAGTACCGTTAAAAAGCCAAGCCATATTGGTATGACGGACCTATCAGGAATCAAGGAGTTGACCTTTGGAATGATGGTGCATATCATCGCACTCGAAAAGGAGTAGTTGGAATTTCCGCATTATTTCTAGCAGATTCTGAAGAGACAATAGAACTGGCAAAAAAAGCAGTTCATGTGTTGATCGAGAATAACAATCTAGTACTGTTACTACCAGAGTATGCCGAAGAATTTGAAATGTACAAGATGATGTTCCCAGATGCAGTACTATTGAACGAAGAAGCTGGATTAATATAATGAACCCAATTCCAATAATATTAAAACGCTTAGGCAGAAATACAAATATTAACCCATCAGCTGTAACGTGAGATTGGCGTTTGAAGGTGTCCTAGATCGCCACTCTCTTCTTCAGATGGAATTTGTAAGTATAAGATATGCAATAAGAGAAGAGGAGTCGAATTAATGGGAGAATATTTAAATATCAATCAAGTGGCCGAAGAACTTAAAGTAACCTTGTCCACTGTATATAAATTAATTGATCATCCTGATCCATTAAAGAAGCTTGAACCGGTTAATCCAGAGTCTTATCGGGGTGAAGGAGGTTACCGTTTTCGCAAAGAAGATGTGGAGCGGATAAAACCTTTATATATAAGTAAAGATCTCACTACAACTCAAGCTGCTGCACGTATAGGTAGATCCAAAACTTTTCTTCAAAATCTGATGAGAAACGGTGAGCTGTCGTATTACGAAGCATATTTTCGAGGAAAGAATACATTCTTTATAAAGGAAGAGGATCTTCTAGAGTATGAACAGAGCAAACCCTCTAACGTAAAGTCTAATACCCTTTATGATAAAAAAACAGGTGCATTCTTGTTCCAGCCCTACTTAAACAAAGAAAACGGTAGGATCGCTCGAATTATGGAAATGGAGCGGATAAGTCCTATGAAAATAAAGGCTAAAATGATAGACGAAGGTGGAAAGGAAATCTCATATGAGGAAGCGATCGCTACATGGAAGCCGCTTATTCAATTAGAACGCAAAGAAACTAATAGCGCGTATGGGTATGCTTGTTTCAATTTCCCCATTCCTACTTTTTTAGATTCCATGATTTATACGATAATTGAGCAATTCTATCAGCATGTAGGGGCTGCTAATATGCGTATTTCAAAAGAAGAAGCTTCTCTAGTAGTGGAAGTGAAAAAATGTGTGTTGAAAGGTATTTCCCCTTTAACGTATCCAGACTTCATAGATAAGCTTAAATTGTATATTAGATCCGGAGAAATCATATCTGAAGGGGAAGATACGGTCATTAACACGTGCTTTTCACCGATAACGTTCTACCTTCAGGAAAGTCGGAAATCCTTGATATTAAAACAAGCGGCTGAAAAAGGCATGACAATCCAGGAATGGCTCGAAGATCATTTTAATAACTATGAAAGGGGAGAAGACGTGTGATACAAATAAGAGTTTCATACAACATATATCTGATCAGCTTGCTGGATGAACTTGTATCCGATTTACAAGTAAGCAATCCTGAGTATCGTATGGCAGGAGATATTGGTGATAATCCGATAGTTAATACACTAAGTCGTGAGGTTGGCCACAATCCTATGTATTATGCCTTACCCACGAAACGAGGGGTGACGTTTGATCTAACTAAGTTGAGGTCATTGAGACAAGAGTTAGTTCAAATGAAGGAAGAATCTATTCAAATTGCTTTAGAAGTTATTACTTTTGAATTAAGCAGGATTAAATTAGATATCTATATAAATTGTTCAATAAAAGATGATGAATTTGAGCTACAGTATAAAGATTTTTCCTGGAGCGGCTCTGCAGAAAGTATCATTGCTGCGACTCTAAAAGTTGATGAAACTTGTGATGCTTCTGATTTCTGGATTGGAATTACTAGAATTTCCTGAAGATGTTGACTTGATTTGATTTATTGAATAGGTCGAACGATATTAGCAGAAATACCACCAGCTGAATAAAGAAGAACTAATGTATAAGTAGAGGACTGATACTTTTTGATTTCTACAAATTAATTTAATTTCCGACAAAATACCACTATTCCATAATATAGAAGATTGTCGTATGATTTATCTGCATAGTATAACTATCTACTGAATTGAGAGGGATCAACAATTTTAAGTGGTTTTTAGAGAAGGAGTTAATATAAACGAGTGGTACATTGATTAAAAAGTGGTTTATTTCACATTGTTGGTTACTGTTGTACTGGTTATAACCTTAGTGTTTCCCTCTAGTGAGATCTTAGCAGAAAGTAACGATCGAATCGTTTGAGTCAGGCACATTTAATGGAGGTAATTACAAGCCGTCGTCAGATAGTAATCTCTTTTTTTATTTTCTGGCACGTAGCAGCGATGGCAGAGAAGACATGAGTATGACGACTTAGGATGATGGATCTGGAAGTAAGAGATTAAACCAATCAGTTTTACAACAGGATCTAAAGAAAACTTTTATTTGATTTGGGGAATACACGCAGGTGGGGCACTTTCCTTAGTATGATATTCGGGATAGATTCCAGTCGCTACTTTTGATGTACTATTAGTAATTGTCCCAGAACCCGGAAAAAAGTTCGTATTCGAATAGGTTTTCCTCAAATGATTCACTTTTTTTTCCGCAATAGTTTTGACAACGTGTGGAAGAGAGGATGCAGGGCGAGATTTTGAGAAAGTTGGAAATCAGCCGCAGTTATGTGTCGCGGATTGAGAAACGGGCGCTCATGAAGCTGTATCATGAGATTTATTATGCTATTAGTTTCCGACAATGTTTGATTAACTTAAAGATGTTTTGTCCCACAGTATTACAATGACAGAGACCACTTTTTTTGAAAATTTAGAATAAACTCTTTTGATAACAATTCATAATTTTATAATTTTGGAGCTGAGAGTACTGAAAAAAATCACATTGCTTATTTTCTTATTTGTTATTATCAGTGATTTTCCACAAAAAACCTATGCGAATGAATATTTTTATGACAAAAATGGTCGATTAGAATCAGTGAAATCATTTAATAATGCTGTCGATTTTTATTATGATTCAAATGGGAATTTAATGAGAAAAAAATCGAATGGCAATTTAATAAGAAATGGGAGTTTTGAAATATCTGACACGAGCAGTGCTACTGCGAATTACTGGAACACGTATTCCGGACCGGGTTTTCAACAACCAAAAGGTGAAATAGAAGTGATTACAGTGGCAAGTGGTAAACAGTCTCAAAAGATAATAACCAACGGTGTAGGAGGATTGTATCAGGATATACAGGTAAGTGAGGATACATCGTATGAGTTAAATGGCCAAATATACCTAAGTAATATGCTGAATGGAACGGTGATGCTGAGGGTTGATTATTATAATGTTTCAGGTAATTTAATTAGTGGAGAGACTCTCACAGAAATAGGTGTACAGAACGTATGGACAACCATTGGAGGAGCAATAAGAACGCCAAAGGAAACGATTATGGCAAGGATACATTTTCACTTGGCCTCTTCATCTGGAGGTACATTGTTGATAGATATGGTTTCAATGCAGAAGAGTACATACGGTAATTTGCTAGCAAACGGAGATTTTGAGTCATCTCAAATGAATGGCGTGGGGGATGGCTGGGGGAAATACGGGGCTTTTGGTGAATATCAACTCATATCCTCAAATGTGACTTCTGGAGCTCAGTCTCAAAAGCTTACGATGACTAACATAGGAGGGTTGTATCAGGATATAGCCGTGAGTGGGAATACTCTGTATGACTTGAATGGTCGAATAAATATAAGCAGCTTGTCGAATGGAAAGGTTCAACTGATCGTCAATTATTTTGATATATCTGGAAAAACGCTCGGTGGGGAGGATCTAGCGGAAGTAAGTGTGCTCAACACATGGACTACCACTGGTGGAACAATAGAGACGCCAGTAGGAGCTCGAATAGCACGAATTCATATTCAAGTGACCTCTTCATCTGGAGGCACAGTATTGGTAGATATGGTATCCATGAAAAAAAGTATCGACGGTAATATGGTGGCAAATGGGGATTTTGAAGCGTCCCAAATCGGTGGTGTTGCAGATGGATGGGGAAAATACGGAGCTTCAGGAGTATATCAACTTATAAGTTCGACAGTAACCTCGGGTAAACAATCCCAAAGACTTACGATGACTGGTTCTGGGGGCTTATATCAAGATATAGCTGTGAGTGGGAATACTTTGTATGACTTAAATGGCCGCATAAACATAAGTAGTCTGCAAAATGGCGCGGTACAGCTAATTGTTGATTATTTCGATCGTTCGGGAAAAGCAATCAGTGGAGTGACATTGTCAGAAATAAGTGCTTTAAACGTATGGACAACCGTGGGTGGCACTATTAATACCCCAATAGGAGCCGTGATAGCTAGAATTCATGTTCACATAGCATCCTCATCTGGAGGTACATTTGTAGTAGATATGGTTAATTTCAAGAAAAGTACAGATGGAAGTATGCTGGCAAACGGGGATTTTGAGGCTTCTCAAATCGGTGGTGTTGCAGATGGATGGGGGAAATATGGAGCCTATGGAGATTATCAATTGACAACCTCAACCGTAGCTTCTGGGACTCAAGCCCAAAAAATAGTAATGACCGGCGTAGGCGGAATATATCAAGAAGTAGCTGTAATTGCTGAATCATCGTATACTCTGAGCGGTCTGATTAATATAATCAACTTGCCAAGCGGAAAAGTAAAGTCCATCGTAAATTATTACGATGTATCCGGAAGGTTGATCAGCGGAGTGACATTGGCAGATGTAAAAGCTTTAAACATATGGACAACTGTGAGAGAAACATTAAAGCCGCCAGTGGGGGCTGTGACAGCGAGAGTTCATTTTCACATAGATTCTTCATCTGGAGCCACATTTGTAGTTGATAATGTTACCTTTAAAAAGAGTTGATAAGGGTTAGAGCAGTTATATTTGATAAATGTCAGGCAAAAAAGATGTCATCTAAATGGAACGTGTTGTAAGAGATTTGCGGATATATGAACTGAAAATTTATGAGAAGAGGAAGGAGATGATCCTATGAAAAGTGTACACTATGAAAATTTATTGTTCGGCAGATCTCTTGTTTGTGCGATAAAACACCACCTATTGTACATACATAGTATTTTTCTAATGAGTAGTCTTTTTGTCTGTCTAGCATTTACCCACATTTCAATAGCCTCAGCTCAGGAAGTAAGCACTAATTATATTTTGGTGGATATGCCAGGAACTTCTCAAAATGAGAATGTGTATATTTATAATCAGGGTAGGTTAGAAACCAAGATTATGTCAGATAATTCTATGATTAATTATTCTTTTGATGGAAATGGAAATTTACTCAAGCAAATTAAAGGGTATTCGGCAAAACCTTATCTATTTAGTTCCTCAGCAGTATCTTACGATATTTATATCAAAGGTGTCCCTGAGAATATTCAACAAGTACATTTTCCAACATGGAACGAACTAGATACACAAGCAGAATGGATTGTTGGTGAGAAAATTACTAAGGGGGTCTGGAAAGGTACAGTTGTTTTTGCTAGACATACCGGACAAATAGGTACATACACTACACATGTCTATGCAGACGGAAAACTTGTAACAGATTTATTAGCACAGGTAAAGGAAACCGTAAAAACCATCGCCCCACAAGAAGCTTCATTAGTGGATGGATTTTATGAAGTGTATGTAGAAGGCATAGCAAGAAATGTTAGAGAGGTTCGATTTCCTACATGGACGGAGAACGAGTGGCAAGATGACCTGGTAAATCCATGGATTATTGGAGAAAAGGTAAATGATACTACATGGAAAATACGGGTACTCTTCAGCAAACATAACTTTGAGAAGGGCAATTATATTACTCATTTCTACTCTTTTGATAAATACGGCACTATGACTTTGCTAGGAGGGACTTCAGTTAATGTAGAAGGTGGTACTGGAGGCGCAAAAGAAACGGACATTTCCGGTGTTTCATATGATGTATTCATATATGGACTTGATAGCACAGTACAGGAGGTACGCTTTCCAAGCTGGACCGCTAATCTAGGACAAGATGATATTGAGTGGATTGAGGGTGTTAAGGTTGCAAACGGGGTCTGGAAAGGTACAATTGTCTATTCCAAACATAATTCAGAAATAGGTAAATATATTACTCACGTCTATGCAGATGGCAAACTTAGTGGTTCATGGGAATTTGAAGTGAAACAGGAATTGAAGGTAAAAGCACCGCAAGAAATATATTTTAGTAGTGGTGGTTCCTATGAGATTCTGGTTGAGGGTATTCCTTCAAATGTTATCGAAGTTGAATTCCCAACCTGGACAATAAATAATGAGCAAGACGATTTAGTATGGGGTAAAGGAGAACGAATGAGCAAAGATTCATGGAGAATCCGAATTCCTTTTAGTGCACATAACAATGAGGGAGGGTCATATGTTACTCATATTTACAGCCATGATTCATACGGAAATAGTCTAAACATTGCAGGGGTTGTAGTGAATGTGAAGAAATAAAGAGAATTCAAAAAAAGATATTTATGAGATAGGGATTTATTCCAAGGTTGAATAGAAGTGATTTTACATCAATGGAAGGTGGGAAAATATTATGGGATGAAAGCGAACGTGGCAGTTTAGAGTTTTATCGTGTCCACAACCTCAAAAAATTCAACAATACAGGTGAAGACATGGATGATTCGATCTTCATTGAGACGATTGATTTAATCAAAGCTATTGAAAGTCATAGACCATGCTAAGGAACAAAATTAGATATTTTGCTCCTCGTCGTATAGAAAATGAAACTTTAATGCACCTTCGCTCATTGAAAAGACCAACAATGACGTATCCTTACACAATCCGATCGGAATGGATAAGGAAAGTAACGAATTTTACATTAAGTTTTGCTTATAAATCCATTGATATGCAGCCAACGGATAACAACCATTATTTTTATTTGTCTGCCCGTGGCATCGATAATACTGAATTTAAAGGTTGGACTAGTTGGAATGAATGCTCAAGCTACCAAAGAGATTAAGAACATAACATTTACGACCGGATCAGGATAACTATTACTTGTTCTGAGAAATTCATGAGGGAGGAGCCTAACGGTTGTCGGAAATGTAACATCTCCAGCAAAAGCGACCGCCACACGAGTGCGCATGCACTTTAAGCGCCATAGCAAATAATGGGCAAGGTAAGGTATTAGATTTGGTAGTCAAAACACCAGCAAGTTGTCCAGCTTTCGACCCGGAAACAGGTTAGCACTAATTATGGATTTGAGGCGTTTTTTAGATTTGAATTTTTATTTTTTTGAATGTTAAACAAACTTAAGGAGGAATTAGAATTGAGAAATAACCCAGTAATTCAGAGGCTATTAATTATTATATTATGTATAATAGTACTCTTACCTAATTACCAGATAAATGTAGCAGCTGGAAATCAAGTAAACACAATCAGTGATAGTACTGAATTAACAAGTTTGTCTGATGAAAATACGGAACAAAATAATACTGAATTTACAATACCAGCCCCAAAAGATATTGTTTCAGCGGCCAGTGCTGTTTATGATTCTCAAATACCAAAAGAATTAGCAGAAATAAAGGCATTGTCAATTCAAAGAAAGACCCTGAAGGGATATAGACAAGATCTTACCTTTACTCCTAATAGAGTTGATGATTTAAAAAAGGAAGAAATTGAAAAACTCGTTTTGGCTGGAGCAAGTATAGTTGATGTTTATTGGATTAATTTAATTGTTAAAGAGTCCACTCTATCTCCAATGGATATACTGGAATTTAAAAAAAATGGGGAGAAGCCTTGGGAAGACATTGAGATCCAAATACGAAATAATGTTTTCGATTTACCGTCCTCGGTTGAAGATACAGTATATCAGGATGCTCTTGCAACTGAGTTCTCTTTGAATCCACTAACGGTTACGGATGATGTATATGACAAAACAATACTTAAAGGTCAACTCGAAAAAAAATCAGGAAATCAGTTGATAACTAGTTTTGATTCCATTGTCAACAGTGTGTTTTATGGGTTAGCAACTCAACAACAAATTAATCAAACTAACAAGCAACAATATTCAGATAGAAATGCTTCTAGTGAATTGATTGACCCTGCTTCTGGATCTTTAACATGGAGAGAAAATGAAATCAGTCTGCCCGGAAGAGATGGTTTGGATCTTAATATAGGACTAATGTACAATTCCAATCAGTCATTTTCGTACATGAGAGACTATGAATCTTATGGGCAAATCAAAAAATATAATTATCTAATTTCGCGCTATGATTTAGGCATGGGTTGGTCCTTTCAATTTCCTTCCGTTCAGTTAGCCGACGGCTATATATACTACCATGATGGACAAGGGGCTGTGTACCGGGTTGATTTTAACGGAAGTGATTCTTTAAGCAACTATACACATTTAGTAGGATATCAAGGAAAAGACATGCAATTCATTCAAGATAATGGAACATTTAGTAATGGTCTAACAAGTTCAGCTTACTATTTACAATACAGCGATAAAAAGCGAGAGTACTTTGCTAGCGATGGTCGCTTGTTAGGAATTGTCGACCGATTTGGAAATACTATTAAGTTCGAACATATAGATCGACTAACCTATGATGGACAAACTAATAAAGTTATCTCTGCCATTACAGATAGCTTGGGGAGAATAGTAACATTCAATTATGAAAGTAATCTAAATACAACGGATACGTTTTATGGAGAAAAAATTGTTATACGTGTTCTTAATACCAATGGAACTGAAGCGCAAAAGGTTACCTTGACTAAAATGAGAAGCGCAAATACTTTTAATGGTACTCCAGATGGATATGCACCTTATTTATGGAAGATAACAGACCAAATAAGTAAAGAAACATGGTTTGAATATGATAGTGTAACTGCGAAATTCCACTATGACCAAAAAGAACCAAGTACAGGTTTTAATAGTTATTACAGATTAAAAGGAGTCCATTATCCTATCTCAACTACTAATTACCAATATGAACTAGTTACGAGAAATCTGGGTGTCTACGGCTTCGGAGAAGAGTTTCGCATAAAATCAAGAAACGATATATTGAAAACCACGTATAATCAGGTCAATTATACGTATTTGGGGGATTACACGGGATACTCTACTTATTCTGATCCAAATAATTTACCTGAAACATATGGATTTTCATCTACCTCTACAGTGCAGAGCACTTCAGCATCCAATGGATTGTCAACAACTACACACTTTAATGGACTACAGCAGAATATAGCTACCATAACGCAAGCGCCAAATGGTGAACGAAAAGAGGCACGTAATAAAGCATTTCATTCATTATTCAAATATTTACCGACACGCACAACTAGCGCAAACTTTGCAGTTGGTGACAATGACAGCACTGCAAATACCTTGTATTCAGATATCACATATACCGACTGGGGAGCAGTTCAGAGTCAGACTCAACCCTTAACATTAAGTCAAATCAACGACTCCAATACTAAAAGTAAATATACGACGTCATTAGACTATGAACCTAACTATCATTTTATAAAGTCAAAATCTTGGTACCAGAACGATTCCACTTATGTCACTGAAAATTATGAATACTATGATAACGGTCGAATAAAAAGCTATACAAATCCTAAAACTGAAATAACCAATTATACCTATGAATCAGTACCTGGTGATGCAGGGAAAATCAGTAAAATTATTGAAGAGAAATCCATAGAAAATGGTCTAGTATCTAGAGCGACAACGGTTTATGGACCTGAGAGCAATTATGCTTACCCCACTGAAATAACTAACAATTTCACTAACATTTCCACTAGTGGTCAGGCAACGCCTTCTTTCATCCAAAAAAAGATGATATATGATATGAGCTCAGGTGCACTGAAAGAAGAAACTGATATAGATGGTAAGTCAACGAAGTACACCTATGATCTATTAGGTAGGGTCAAAACCATTTCCTATCCAACAATAACCAATCTAAACGGAGAAAAGTATGATGTTGAAGATCAATATAACTACAAAAATGATATGTTTAATTCATTATTTGATTCAGAAAATCAATGGGTTTTTATGCTTCAGATCAATTCCAAGCGGAAATACACTCAGAAGTCAAATGGAGCGATCACGTATTTATCCAATCAAAATCAGTATTACGATGGCTTAGGTCTCCTGAGACTAGAAGAAACAGTGGATACAGGGGCGAAAACCGAATACCATGTGGATGATTTAGCCAGAGCCATTTATGTAAAAGATCCTGTAGAGAACGTAACTACCGCAAAGTATAATGCGTGGGGTCAGCAAAATGAAGTTGAAGATACTTATGGTAATTTGTACATTAGTGAGTATAATTTGAATCTTCGTAAAGAGACCAAATACACAGTGGCGGCTTCTGGAGTTGAAACTTATCGTAGAACGAACGGTGACATACTAAAGAGCAGTTATTTAGAACAAAATTATGATCAATGGGGTCAATTACTCTCCAACGTAACTTATAAAGACTGGCCCAATAAAGAGGTGCCTAGTAAGATTTCCGAAGAGTATAGTTATGATATTGTAGGTAATGTATTGACCTATACAGATCCGAACAACAACAAAAACAATGAGGGAGTGACAACGAAGTATACGTATGATAAATTGAATCGCTTAAATTCTGTAAAAGATTCGATGAATCAAATTACCAGGTACCAATACGATCGCAGCGGACAGGTCATAAATACAACCATGCAAAATGGTATTAATGGGCCAGTGGTCACCCTAAAGAGTAAAGCGAATAATGAATTGGGATTACTCTATAACAAGAAAGATGCCGCGTCGCTCAGCGAAAACCAATCCTATAATCAACTAGGATTGCTTGCACAAAAAACTGATCGCAATGGTACTGTTTTTAATTATCAATATGATGGAAGAAATCAGGTAGTAAATTCTTTGCTCACGGGAACTGGAGGGAATACACAGCAAAATAAGAGTATCTTTGGGAGTAGTGGAATCAAAAATGACACCAATGAACTTTATCTAAATGGGACAAAGGTATCCTTGCAAACAGAAACTATAGATAATTTGAAAAGAGTAACAACATTACTCTCTTCAAATACAGCAGACTACTCGGCTTCGACAGCTTATGCCTATGATAAAGCAAATCGAACCACGAGGTTGACAGGTACACAAAGCGGAATAGGTAGCTTTTATGTCAATTATCAATACAGTAAGCAGCGACTAAATAATGTTCAAACAAACGGAAGTTCAACCCTTAATACTGCGGCAACGGTGAATGCTACCTATGAGTATTTTCCAACAGGACAGGTAAAAACTATTACCTATCCAACCTTGGCAGATGGAACTGTATTAAAAACAGAGTATACGTATAATAGTTTAAATCAGTTATGGACAATGAAAAATTCAAAAGGCACACAAGTTCTCTCCTCATACACGTATCTTTACGACAGAAACGGAAATATAACTACAGTGACAGAAACGTTAATTGATGACACGACTAAGACGAGAATTTATGCATATGACAAATTAAATAGAATTTACAGTATTACACGTCCTAATGGAGGTGGAACTACAACCTATGCTTATGATCTGCAAGGAAATCGACAAATTGTTTCGGACACGTCTTCTATCTCTTCTGAATATGCAGATACAAGCTATACCTATGACTTAAATAACACACTAACAGGCGTTACAAAAAATAACACCCCAATTTCAATAAGCTATTTACCTAATGGGTTAAGATATCAAAAAACGAGCGGTAACCTAAAAACGCAATATAACTATAATGGGAATAGAGAGGTGATCTCAGAGACCAAAAGTAATGGACAGAGAGCAAACTATGTACGGGGAGATCGATTGCTAGTTAAAAAGGATGTCACCACAACTACAACGAAGGACTATTATTATTTATACAATGGTCACGGTGATGTGGTACAAATCTTAGATACAAATGGGAACGTTGTTAATTCGTATTCTTATGACGCTTGGGGGAACATTACGAACCAGAAGGAAGGAATCTCTAACCCTTTTAAGTACGCTGGGGAAATATATGACGAAGAAACGGGGCTTTACTATCTGCGGGCGCGGTATTATGATCCCACTATAGGGCGATTTTTAAATGAGGATACGTATGAAGGACAGAATGATAATCCTCTGTCGTTAAACCTATATGCTTATGTACACAATAATCCATTAACGAATGTTGACCCAACAGGAAATTATTGTGTTTCTAGTAATGGGAAATACGCTCATGAAGGCAGATGTAGTAATTCAAGTAGTATTTACAAAGGTCTTGATGAGGATTGGAAAGGTGCACCGATCATCACGAATGGTGTTCTTAACACATATATAGATGTCTCAGGTCCATTTAAACCAGAAAAAATGAACTATTGGTCTTGGGAACAAAAACAAAATCAGATTGCGAATGAGAGACAGAAGAAGATTGACGAGATGTATGCAAATACAACTCAAATTCAACAGCCGTACCTTCTTCAAGCTATGCTTGGACAAGGTATGTTTCCGAATGACCCAAAAGCTCTTCAAGGTTTATATCGGGATATTGAAAATAAGAATATTTCATTATGGAACAAAGGATCTTTTGATACCGATGCAGATTCTTTGATTAATCATTTTATTAAACACGGAAAAGAGGTAGGAGCAACAAATGCAGCATCATATTATAATAAAGCTGAGGGGTTTGCTCAAAATTTAAGGAGATCTACGACAAGTCCTGTTGAGGGTGCAGTAGAGGGAGTTGTTCGCTATAAAAAAAATGGGAAATATATCGATCTTGCGCCTGATGGAACTATAATCTCATTTGGGGCAACTAAATAGAAAGGGGAATTTTATGAGTGAATGGGAACTGATTAAATCTGCGGGTATTGCTAGAATTGAAAAGTGTGTTGCTGAATTTCAAGTATGGGAGCTCTATAAAACTCCTTATGGGAAATTTAAAGTGAAGGTGTATCAAAGGACCCAAGGGGAATTTGTAGGATATACCAACATAATGGTTAAGAATGCATTCGATGGAACTCCCGAGTGTGGGGTTGGATATGGTAGCACAACTGCTGAAGCTTTGGAAAATACTATACAAAATCTGTTGGAGTTACTTAATTTCAAACAACAATTCAATGAAGAAGATTTTGAATGGTCAGATCCCCATGATTTTTAACTAAAGATAAGCCACATACGAGTCTACAAACTCTATGTGGTTTCTTTTTGTCTTCTAATATGTAGCAAGCCCCCAATACCGAATGTAACAGGTGGTTATGCTTCAAATGGAACTGCTAGTTAAGGAATCTCGAGAATCTAAAGATCAATCCGCTAAGTTGGTAGTTCTTGCCCAGGAAATGCCGAAAATGCGAACATTAAGGCAGCTGCTAACGATGAACTTGCTCTGAAAGCTAAGCAATATCAAGAGGAAATGCAAGAGATGAAGAGAGAGTTACAACAGATTAAGGATGAGGCTGAAAAGAAGGAACAGAATTTTATACGCGAGATTGAAAAGCTGCAGTTAAATGCTGAGATCGATAAAGAGCGTGCCGTATTGGAGACGCAGCGTAAAATGATGGATAAAGAGACTGAACTGCGTGATAAGGTGTCTGATCTTCGAGAGCAAATTTCAGAACTGCGAAGTGGAAAATAGACTGGAATTATAGATGGTGTACGGTTTGTTTTCGTTCTTGAATCAAGAGAGCCAGGAACTGATGGGAAAGGACTATAATGCTCTTTAATCAAAAACAGTAGGAGTTGGACGTGAAATTAAAGTCCTTAACTTCCGCTGTTTTTTTGTGTGGGGGAATGTCTTGGTTTGATTTCTCCCTCGGCTTTAGGAGGATCAATGAGTACTCTGCAACGGATTAGACGTTCGCATCAATATATAATTGCCTAAAAGAATCTAGTATGATTAGTGCGATGCTAGCTTAGTCGGAGATGGGGTATTATGGGTTTGATGGTTTAAACGCATGAAAGGCGAAGAAAATGCTTGTTTAGCTGATGAGCCAAGAGCAGTGAATGACTGAATGCTAATTGCTATGTGCGAAAATGGATTAATACGATACTGGAAGCTGCTAAGTAATACAGTTAGGATAGCCGATATATAATTATTGACAAATCAGGGGTTAACGGCATGGTTAACCATTCCGCCTGGGGGAGTAGTAAATTCTACTCCGGCCTGCTGCTTCATAGTGACCATTCGTACAGATCTGCTTCAGTACAACCCATGACTAGACAAATGGCTCTCATTTGTTCTGGTGACAATGGTCGTTTTGTATTTTCAAATTGAGAGATCATTACTCGTGACATAGAAATACCCGTCTTTTCAAATACCAAGATACTTAATTGATCTTGGGTCAATCCTTTTGAAAGACGAATAGGGCGCAACAGGCACATCCCACGGGATAATGCCATAATACCCTCCTACCATAAAAAGGGGTGAAGATGTTCGAGCGAATTATAACATATTAAACGCATTAATGTTACTCAATAAGTTTGTAAAATAAATTATTTTTATAAAATCTTGAATTTTCTTTAAAGTTTGAATAAATGGTTGAACGCAAAAAAAACCGTACCCTAATAAGCTGGCGGCCGGGAACGGTCTTTGCACTATCATTTAAATTGCTGTTGAAATGAAGGAGTTTGTGAATTTTGGAATTTCAATACGCATAACCTTAGTTGCATATAAATTCTGGGACGGATTGTTCGCAAGAGAGATTTCAATTAGATCTTTAGCACAGAGCAGTGCTTCTTCTTCCGTGTCCCCTACAGCGCTGAGACGAAGTTCTGGAACATAAATTGAAAAGTTATTTTCGGCATAATCTTCCTCGATTAATAAAGTTAAATCTTCTGACATGATGTATCCTCCCTAGGCATATGAAACTGTACTATTTATAGTACGATTATACCCTAAAAATTGTGACGGTGAGAGAAATTACCTAATCGGTTTTAATTTAGGCGTAGATGGTAAATTAAATGTCGAAATATAACGATATATGAAAGAAAAAAGAGGTGTTTGCGTAATGAATATGAAATTAACGGCAATTGTCGCTGAGAATAAGCTGTTGGACCGAGAAAAGTTAGCGCATTATGCTCATGATTTAGGGATTAAGGTAGTTAGTAAGGTGGCATCTGGGGAATGGCTTATTGATGAATGTGAGAAATATGAACCAGATATTTTGTTTTTAAATCTTAGTTTAAGTGGGATTGATGGCCTATCAGCATACCAGATTTTAATGGATAGAGGAATTAAGCCCTACTTAATATTGGTTACTAGTAATATGGATTCAGAGCTGTTATTGACCGGACTTAAATTGAACTGTTTGGATATTCTAAACAAGCCAATAAGATATGAGCAATTAATGGAAGCGGTTAGTAAAGCAAGGGAACTAGTGAAAAGAGACTTGTTGATTTCGAAATCAACTCCCGGCAGAATCATTAAAATTATATCCCTATACAAAACGATATACATAAATGAGAATAACCTTATTTATGCACATAAATTGAAGGGGGAACACAAGTCACTAGTATTTATAGAGGGTGAATTTAAATCGGGGATCAAAACAACCACTACATTAACAGATATTTTAAAACAATGTTCAAAACAGATTTTCTTATCAAACCCTTCTAATCTTATTAATCTTAATTATATTAAATCTGTATATGTCAGTGAAAAGTCGATGGGTACTTATATTATAAGACTTGCATACAACGATGTAGAAATTGAGTTGTCACGCAGGAAAAAGAGAGACTTTGATCAATTGTTCTCTACTATATACTAGTTTGACCTCGATTTCTCCTTATGTATCCCTTAGTTGGAACTAAAGTTCTCAGAATTCGAACTCTTCAGTTTTCCTTAACCATCGAAATCACCATAAATTTCAGGATATACATTGCCGCTTGGAAATGGGACATGTTGTCTTTTTTTAGTTCAATTACCTCAGAATTATGACTCTACTTCATATTAAACATCAAAAAAAGGGGAGTAATATCGCTATAACCTGCTATTGTTCCTTATTATTATCTTAGGTACACTTGTTAAGCCAGCTAATAGGAATGGAAGGAAGCGGGTGTAGTGCGAGATAAGATAGAAAGAGAGGGAAACTTTTTCCACAAGAACCAGGAGCAAAACAACACATTATCCCTGCAGCGCATATCGGAAGTTTTTCTAAAAATGAAGAGGTTGAAATCAAACGTAAAAGATCGATATGGTTTCGAAGAGATGGGATGCAGCAGGCGAAAGATCTATTAGCGGAAGCTGTAGGGGTACGAAAACATATCTATACACTAAACGATTTTCCCGAGCCTCGCTATGTAGATAAAACTTGGGATTATGTAGAACATCATTTAGGTGAAGCTGTAACCGCATTAGAGGAACATTCGAGAAACCCCCTTTTTGATGGGTCTCTATGGGTAACTGTTCTCGTACCGTTTGTTGCCCAGCTTTTCTGTCGAGGGGAGGAGTATGGCGGGCTCCTTCATGAGCGAGCGCCACATTTAGAGACATTAAATCAGGCTATCGGAGAAAATAGTATAGACAATATTAACATGAACCGCTTGATTGATTTTCAGATCAACTGCAGTTTACTATGCACCGCAGAATGGCGATTACTTCACAATCAAACTACGATTCCCTTTATCCTGAGTGACTTAGGATACGCCCTATTCAAGCCGAACGATATGGGTATGGCACGGGTAGAGGATACTTTATCCCGATGTCTAAAACATTAGCATTGGTGATTACTCAGCGCCTCCCGATTCGAGAGCCGAGTCATTCTCCCTATGGAAAGAAGATCATGCTGCTGAATAGCCCGTTAACAGATCGAAATAGAGTGAAGTTCTTTAATGAGCGTGTCGCCAAATGTGCATTTTCAGAGGTATATGCCTCCACTGAGGAAGTTTTAAAGCAAGCCTGGGGTGAACGTATCATCAGGAGAAAAGAAACGCCATTGGGTCCAAAACTTATCCAAAGCCCATTGATCGATGCTATCAAGGTCGAAATTCATTGGAAGTGGATGGACTTATTTGGCATTCCTGCATCTATTCGTAAAGAGCTCTATGGCGGCAGAAAGATTCAAGTGATAAATAGCGATTTTGAAAAACATAGTACTGTTGCCATAGTATACAATGAAAAGGCAAAGACTCAAATGATTTATGGATTGACCTACAAGGAATTATAAACATAGGAATTTGAAAAACGAATTAATTACGTACTGATATAATAGAAGGCTGAGAATCCGAATAAGGTTCTCAGCCTTTTGTATGCACCCTAGCAACTTTAGGTCGGGCGGAAATCTGGGCACAGCTGGGTTGGTCAGGCGGAACATCCCCTTTTGGCATTAGCAGCCGCGGCGGTTTCCGTCGGACTCGCCGGACTTCACCGGATGTTCCGGACGAAGACGGCAGCCGTGGCACCGATTAATCACCCCCGGCCGCAGCCACCCGGGTAGCACGTAACGGCAGTAAAGGAAGAAAGTCGGGCGTAGCTGGTGCGAGGTAACAGGGAAGGGCGGTGGGTGGCGACCACCGCCAAGGGGGGGCGGGCCAGTTGCTCCTTTTCTTTATCATAGGCTATCCGCGGGGACTTGGTGGTCTTTACCAGACGTTCCATACGAAGACGGCAGCCGGTCACTGGTAAGTCTTAATATTCTTTTCGCATCGCTTTTTCCAAACTAAGTAGGAAGCGTTCCATAAATTTGAAGCGAAAATCATATTGTTTCAAATCGGTATAGCGTTTTTTTTGAAGTTTCACAATGGAAAATTTCTTAGCAGGGGAGCTGCTCTCCTCCAGCATAAGAACCGTTTTTGGCTCAAATAGAAAAGGATAAAGTTTGGCTTCGGCTGCTGTTAATTCAAGCAACTGATGCATGGCATCAAGCATAAACAAAGTCCGAAGCCGTTGAGTCTCGATAAATGGTGTAGAAAGGAATTGCGACGAACTCTTCTGAATGGAAAGCACATATTGTTCGAGAAGCTTAATGGTTTCAAGAAGGCGAGCTTTCGTGATTTTACGTGTATCCTGAACACCCTTACGCTTAGGTCGAATGGCGCCGGTAATACTTTGTGTAATGAATTTGATGCATTCGATTAACAGTAACATCTTCTCCTCAGCTCGAGAGAGTACCTGAATTAAGTTATGATCCTCAATACCGTTGCGCTTAAATATCTCTTCAATATCCTCCTGGTATTCAACCTTATTATTCTCAAAGTTTTCTTTGTAACTTTCGAACACATCCTCAAAGGCACTTATATGATTTAGAAGATCTTCATAAAAAGAAAGAATGAATTCTAGAGACTTGACGCGTATTTGAGATGATTTTAGACTTTCAATTTCTCGGAAAATTTCATTGTTATTATTTTCATTCACAAACAATTAATACCTCCAAATAGTCCAATATGTACATTATAATGGACAAGAATAAATAAATTCAATTATATATTATGGCCCAGTTGGTGGGATTGTCTCCTTCATGAATCTCTGCTAGTATGAGCACACAGCTTACTCAAGGAGGAAATTGATATGTTCACAATCACAGAAATTTATAGAATCGTCAATGCTGAACGATTGGATTTGGATTGGGATACACTAGTTGAAGAGGCATTCGAAACCTACAGCAAATTATCCCAAAGTCGTCAATCAAAGTTTAACGCGTTGGTCAAACGAGCTATTTCCCAATGCCAAGCCGATTTCGACTCGTTTCCGGAAAGCTATCAAACAAAAGAGGATGTTGAGGATCTAGATGAGATTATTGGTGCGATAAGCGAGAAATTAGAGACAATCTTTGCTGACTTCCTCGAATAATTGAATGAATCAGTTATTCTCGGTTTCAAGTTGAACGGGAAATATCCGAAAGTCATTTACGAAGAGACCATCGAGCCGGTATTGTAAGCTGGCTGGGGAGGGAAATGTACATGTCCACAATTGGAAGAAATGATCCTTGTCCATGCGGAAGCGGGAAGAAGTACAAGCAGTGCCACTTAAAGAACAGTGGAAAAACGTGGAGTGAAGTCGCGGGAGATGTTGAATTCAGTAATTCACAGAGTGTCGCGATCCATAAAACGTTCTTCTTACTGAACGACAATTTCAAGAAAAATCCGAGTCCCGGAGGATGTCATCTTATTTCGTCCATCATGTATGTGCTGTTCACCGAACAAGGCATCTCGTCACAGCTATGCATCGGTGAAGTACAACGTCCAAATGGAATGTATTTTGATCATTCATGGGTAGAGATTGATGGAAAGGTATTTGACCTTTCAATTCAGCTGACATTGGATGGAGAACGAAACGCCCCTGTGTTTGCTGGATATGATTTAGATACTGGATCTTTGACGAAGTTTAACTACCTTTTCAAGTGCGAGGGGTTGGGAATGGTTGCTAGTCGCGTATTCAGAACTCCTTTTTTGGATTACTTAGACGGTGCCGATCTTGCTCAGAGTTGGGGCTTGATTGAAGACGTAGGTAATTCTTTGGGGTTAAATTTGAAGACGGCCATGCTCCGCAATCGCTACAAGGATACGAAGCGCGTTCTCATAACTCCCTAAGACAAATTGTCTTTGTCTCGGGTATACCATTGGGGAAGGATAGCAACCCAGCCTTGGTGTATCTATAAAACAAGGCGCACGAGCTGTAGAATCGTTGTGCAGTTGGGCCTACTCAGTTCGCCGGTGAAGCCGGTCCAATAGATATAGACTGTTCATCGCGTCTACCAGCAGCTGATGAAAAACAGGCCCGGTCGGAGTTAGCTCCCAAATGGGCCTGTTGTACTATTCAAAAATTTATGAACTACTTATTTATGAGAGTTCCTTTATAAAGTAGCATGTTATTAGTTAAAGAGGGTACCCCGAAATGGGAAGATAACCCAAGAAAATAAGACAATTATTCCTGCTAAGTTATATAATATAAGAGGAAAGTAATATGCTTCTTTTGCTACCTGCGACCTATTCATGAAATGTCTTAGCAAAATTGGTAGATGCTTTACTATTAATAATTAAGCGGGGATAAGGCTATATGAAACGAAAGAGTTGGATTTATTCGCTAATGCTAGCAATTATAGTATCGGTTGTATTTGGGGCTGGCAGTATTTATGCGGCTGCACGGAACATCACCGACATTGTCAAAGTGACCAAACCTGCTGAGATAAGAGTTGGGGAGTGGAAGTCATACGAAATAGCCATCACTGACTGGACCGATGCAGACGTTACGGAACATGACTTCACTCCAATCTCTTCAGATGAGAATGTTGTCAAGGTCGTACGAAAAACGCAATGGGTTTCTGAACTTCATGCAATAAATAAAGGGAATGCTACCTTAACTGTCAATATTGGAGAAAAGTTTGAACCTTATGTATTTACTGTTCAAGTGGTGGATGATTATACAGTCATTCCTGAACCAACTAAGCCGGTAGTTATAAAGGAACCTACACACGAAGAAATTATGTTACAGGATCTGGAAGATTACATTGAGCAGTTGCAGCCATTAGGAAGCTATGAAAAGAAAGCCATAACTACGTTAAATCAAAATAGACTCCTGAACGATTCAACCAGAAAAACACTCTTTCTTACTTTAAACAATACTGTATTGCCCAATTATACTAAATTTGTATCCGGGTTGAAAAACCTCAAAGCTAATAATGTAGAGTTGAAAGAAATACATACCTACTATCTGGCAGGAGCAAAACTCCAACTGGAAGGGTTCACTATAATGCGGGACAGCTTGAAGACGACCAAAATAAATTGGTCCAAATTCAATGCAGGTGAAAAAAAGAAGGCAGAAGGAATTAAGCAATTGAACAAATCCGAAATGCTTCTTGACAAGTATGCAAGTAAATATGTCAAATAAATATATTAATGAACAGAACACTTAAAGTGCTTTAAGGGTTCTGTTATTTTTTTTGAGGGGCCTGTGCCAAATATATAGACCGTTAAGGCATGCCGACAGGGAGCTGGGGCACGGATGCTTCAAGAATGTAGATTATGTCATAAAGATAAAGTTCTTATAAATTCTCACATCAGCACAAAGCTAATTTCAAAATGGCTTTTAAATACCAAGAGGTTAAAGGTAAGAACGCTGTAAGTATAAACTTTAAGATGTATTATGAGAATACAATCAACACAAGAATCACTAAATATCAATGCCCTAATCATAGCTTGAGAAAAAAGAAAGCTATTTCAAAAATGAAATCCTATGTACCACCATGGATATGAAGGCGGCAGCACGACATATTCAAATATCGTGCCACGCAATTTATTCGTCACAATAGCTTTTCAGGCTTACCGGGAGATTCTAAAAAGCGGAGCTGGCCAACTACAGAACGGGTATGTTAAAACATCGCATGTTTTGGATGTTATGAAATCAACAATTAGTGAGCTCAGCGATTATAAAAGTGAAAACTCAATCCGTCTACCGATTTACGTTACTTTTAAAGTTTTAGTTAAGGAAGGGTACTTCTCTAAGGAGTCACATAAATATCGACTTTCTAAGGGCAAGGAGGAAGGTTTTATGAAATTTTTGGATAAAATTGACCATGTTACGAAGCAAGAGGCTATTCGTCGGCTGCGTGTCGCCAATTATGAGGCTATGGCGGAGGCTCTGGAGGCTTACGAGTCCAGTGCACAGACATCCCAGGGCTGGGATGGAAGCGTATCTGGAGAGGATGGCGAACTATATAAACAATTTGGCTCGACAATGCGTGAGACTATTTGGCCCTACAAGTTCAAAAAAAGTGAGGATTGAGTTAAATGCCCAAGTCCTGGGGTATTCCCCTTTACTTCGCAAATAAACTTTTTGATGAAAATGAAAAATACATCTTATGATAAATAACCGGTTATTCACGACAGTTATAGAATTATTAGGAGGACTAATTAATGGCTAATAAAATGGAGCATTTTAAAACAGAAATTCGTGAATATAGATGTGCATGTGGAAATGGGAATTACACATTCAAATGGCATACTTACCGAGATAACTATTTCTCTGAAGATGTTATATCCCAGAAAGAGATTGAATGTCCTGTGTGCAAAGAAACACATTATATTCAAGATTACTCTTTAGTACCTAAAGCAGTAAGTGATAAAACGTCAGAAGCCTCCAATGCAGTAAAAGACTTGTGCCAGATAATTAAAGATTATGCTTTGGAGCACTACAGGGAGCCAATGTTTAAATATATCTCTAGTATTCCGGCTACAAGATGGCATAGTTTATGGCATATTGGGAGCCCGGCGATTGGTACATTCCGAAAGGATATAAACGCAACTAATGGTAAAGAGGCTACGTTTAATCGACATCTTTCTGGAAGCTATGAATCTACCATATATCGTATCATGGTAACTCTTGAAAAATGCAATATAGAAGACTTAAAGTTAGCAAACTGGAACGATGATTTACAGGTGTTAATTCAAAAGAGAAATGAAGTTAAAGAACTTGAAAATGGTTATTTGTATAAAGGCCAACTTCTCAGAGATTATACTTCATATCAAGATCCGAAACTCAGCTAAACTTCAGCAAACTTTAGAAATGCCAGGTTTAATAAGAAAATAGAGTGTTAGACCGGTAAATACCGCACTTTAATTGTCTTTTATGTATTGGGGGGAATAGTTCTATGAAACAGCGGCAGTCCAGGACTTTATTTTCTTGTCTATGGAAGTCGCTGTTTCAAATTTCAAAGGTTTGGTTCATTCTAAAACTAATTAGAGTAATCACGGCAACTCGATTCTTCTGACACCAGGGGACTTGACAAGTTAGGATCATGATCCTTTAACGGTACATGTTCTTGTCCTCCGACATGTGTAGGTGGACAAGAACATAGTCCTTTAAGAACCCGCGCCAGGCGCGGTTTTTCTGTTTTATGGGACCAAGTTCTTGTCCTTTGCTCAGGACAAGAACTTGGTCCCATTGCCGAAAATGGACAAGAACATGGTCTCATTGCCAATTAGATAGTTATTAAATCATATTTCGGTGGTAAAGTCGCACAGGTAAATTATTCATTCAGATGAAATATCGACACTTTAGGCGGCTACTTCACCAGTTGTAGCTGAAGATGATGATTAGCCGGACGCACCATGAAGAAGAGAAACTAGTTGATTTGTAAATGCTACGCAGGTTGATAAAGGAAAAAGCAGTCAGTATACCCCACACTGCATGGATTTAAAATTAAACAAGAATGTTTTCACAAGGTAGCGGAGTTAACCTGGGGTCTTTTGTACAGGCAGGATATGTTCATATCCCTATCGAATAATTCCCTTAAGGAGAATTCTTTCACATTTTAACAAATTGATGATTCATGATATGTTTTCATAAGAAACACCAATAAACAAACCTGATGAAGACTGACTTACTAGATAGGCATTGCAGTGCATTTGGCAAAGTCGGTTCAAGCATAGGATGGAAACGACAGCCTCGTAATATCATTAGACGGCGAGTGGAGCGGGTAAAAACTCGGTTTTCTAAAAGTACCAACACAGATTAAACAAATTTTCTTCTGATATTGGGCTATCAAGAAGGTAATAGGAAGCCCAGATGTAAGATATTAGACATCATTTTTAAGGAGAATGCACATACAATGTACTATTTAGAGACAAACTCACTGTATAGCTTAGCAAATAAATTAGAATTATTAAGTTCCATGGACTTAAAGGTATACACTTCCTATTTTACGGTTCTTGAGCTTTTAGCAGGAGTCGTAGATGAAAACTCGTACATAAAAAGAAAGTCTGTTTTGAGTAAATTACATAAATCAAAAATAGATATTTATTGGAAAACCCCAGCCAAAGTACTACATGAATCTTTTGGCTTACCATATGATGATAGTATAGATGTTAATACCATAATGGACTTACAAATGATGATTTTAGATTCAGCCTCATATGATGAATTTAAAAGAGCGTCAGATAAATTGGAAGATAGGAAGAAAATAGAACAAATATATCTGTATGATAATACATTGTCGAATTTTGGTGTGGAAACATCTCAAGTATTTATTGATTCTTTTTCAAAGAATAACTCAAAAGAAAAGAAGAGAGAATACAGGAAAGCAATGTTTGAAGATAAACTACTTCATGCACAAGCACAAGTTAACAGTGAAATTCTTATCAGAGATTACATTATAGCTATTACTGGAGTTAATCCCGCAAAAGAGTATGAACAGTATATTAAAGTTGCCCTTGCGTATGATCAATCCCTAAGAGTGTATTTTTATGTTGAGGCTTTTCATAGATTGCTGAGTACAATCAAAGGAGAACCATATGGTAAAAATGATACTGCAGATCATTTCCATCTCTTATATATCGATGAGTCAACTACGATTATATCAGATGATTGCTTGGTAAGAAATCTTGCTGAAGGTAGTCAAATGTATGTCTGCAAAAGTGCTGCAGAGTTTCGAAATAATATATACGACTTCAAACACCGTAATTATCATTCGGTTCCACAAGAAATTCGGGGTATTTCTAATGGGAACTAAACTATGACCAAGCCTAACGACATTGGATGGATTAGGAGAGTCAATGTTGTTAGGCTTGCAAACGTAATACTAATGTTAAATATGATTTAAACAAACCTAGATCTACATGTGAAGAAATAATAAATAATTAGGACAGAGTACCACTTCAAAGATGCCACATAATTGCCCATCAGTTTGGTGGAGAGGTATCCATATCATGGTCAACACTTCGGATATCCCTTTTCCTAACTAATCAAGAAATCATTCTGTTTATTTAGACGGCGGTAGGGAGATTAGGTGCAGATCAACTACTAACAACTCGTGAAGTGATTCGAGATTTTATGATTTACTCCAATTCTATATCAGAACCTGGAATCCTCCTTTAAAAACCTTGTTGGAGAAAGAATTATTTAACCGGCAGAGTATGAATTCCATTATATAGATTGGCACCATAAATATAAGAGTTTATTAATTATAGTAAGAAGGTATGTGCTATGAAAACAATTTAAGAATTTTTCTCTGATGTTATATCAAAAAGCTTAGATAGTGCCTCAAACGTATATTTGGATCTATTTTCTTCTATTGGATGGGTCCCTGATTCTTCAATAAATATTAAAGTTGTTAATACCGTGTACTTCTATTTACAGTCGGGAAACCCAAAAAAGGCTGAAATAATAAATCTCTAAATTCCCGAAAATCTATTTTACATGATATATTACATGCACACTTAATGGGGTTATACAACCTAACTATTCCCGTATTACTTGCTCAAATAGAGGGATATATTTGAAGTAAATAAACATATTGGAAACGTTAATCAAAGCAAACTAAGACAAAAATTAGAGAATGAAGAACATTTATTTATTTTTACAAAATCTATCTATGAATTTGTAAGTAAATCACTACTTACTTCATTCGATTGGGGAATACCATTGGAAGAGGGGGAGATTAGCCGAAATGCGATTTTACATGGATCTACTGAAGTAATTTTTTAATGACGATTTATGTAGTGTTGTAGATAAATCAAAACCAATAGCTATCAGAATGTAAAACAGACCCAACATCAGAATTATTTAGATCACGTTATGTAATAAAAGTGATGAAGTTGAATGATTACAGTGAATAACCATCAATGATGAGAAGAAAATGGAGTGAATAGGGTGTCTAAGAAAATTAGCGATGTGTTAATGCAAAGAAATGATATTTCTGACTTTTTAGTTCATTTAACTAAAGAAACAGAAGATGGCCAAAGTGCCAAAGATAATTTAATATCAATTTTAAACGATATGGAAATAAAAGCATTTAACCACCATTGTTATTTCTCTCCACGCTTACATAAGGAAGAGCAAAAAATACAGAATCGTTTTAATGTTGTTTGTTTTACAGAAACCCCGCTAGACAAGATTCATTTACTTACTGATATATCGGGAAGAAAAGTACGATTACAGCCATATGGCTTAGTATTTCCAAAAATATCGATAGAAGAAGCTAAAGGTAATCCGGCATTTTATGTTTACAATGAGAATCAATTGTTATTAGACTACTTAAATACCCAATACCATTCATTTATTACAGCCTATAAAGAAGACGGGGAAGTAAACAATTTCCAGACGCTCGGTTCATTAGTTAATATTGTAAGAAAAGGTCATGACTTTCATTGGGAGAGAGAATGGAGAGTCAGAAAAAAATTTAAATTTAAAATAAATGAACTATTTGCAATTATTGCTCCAGAAAAAGAACATAACGATATACGTAACAGAGTAAATCTAGATGATGTTGAATATTTTATTTTTCTAGATGCTACCTGGAGTATGCAAACCATTATTGAAAAACTCTCAATATATATGTGGAATGAATTGAGGGGATGAATAGACAATAAGCTGGACCTTGTTGTAAAACAGACATTACGTATAACATTCACCGGTGTCCTCCGACATAAGAAGAGAGGCTAAAAATATAAAGAATGGCTCATTCAATTTAATTTTTTCGTATGTGTTCCAGTTCTGCTCTAATGTCTCAGAAAGAACTTCTTTAAAAGCAACTGTATGGAAGAAATTTAGAGAAACCCCATTCTCTATATCTTACATAGTGGAATGAGTAATCTCAATATAATTATGGCGACCAATAAGCAATCTTCTGAGTTCTGATGTTCCAATAGGAATCTTGTTTCCATTAGTGCGAAGCATGTATTTATAATTATCTTTGACCATATGAGGAGCGTTCCAACTTCGTGGTGTATGAATAATAATAATATATCGTTTGTTTTGAAGTTGAATAGTACGTATACGAATCATATTATACTCCGGGTCTAATCCGCCACACAAAGATTGACTAAGTCTTAAAACCTCCTTATCAGCGTTTTCTAATTGCACACTAACCAATTGTCCAGGGCGGCCTACGGTTTCTTCGATGCCGATAATTAAATTACCGCCTTGCGAGTTCGCAAAAGCTGCTATTTCTTCTTGAAGTTGTACTGGACGAGTTATTTCTCTTTTATATTCCAAATGTTGGCCTTCTAATGTGTTTGTATCAATTAATAATTGTAAATCTTCTTCTGAAATCGTATCTAAGTCTTTGTGAAAAATTCACATGATATTCCTGCCCCCAATGAATTACAATTGATAGAGCGTTTTTTTTATTGTCTTTTCTGAGGAAAGAACAGTTCTCAAGTTCAAGATAAACTATAACCCGAGTTGATTATAAGTTTGGACTCATTTCAGAAAGAGCACAAGTAAAATGGAGGGCAATATGATTAATAAAACATTACTTGCTGATTTGAAAGAGGAACTAGAGCTTCACATTCCTGATTTCATGGAAGAATTTAGCTTCTTAAGTCTAGATGAAGAGAAGTTTGTCTTTGTTCATAAAGACACTAACATAACGCTGGCTGTAGATCACTCTCATACTAAGCGTGGTCATGATATATATTCCGCACCTCGGAAGATACTCACATCGATAGATAAAAAAAATATTGAACGGGAGAACAGATCTTTAGAGATATACGAAGATTGTGGTTTTGCTTCAAAAAAACAAAATTATTCAGAGTTCCTTTTAACATACGATTCTCTTTTCTATGAAAACCGCGAATATGAAGATAGTTTTAATATTGGAGGAATTGAAATAGTGATTTCTGAGCCAAGTTCACTATATAAGATAGTTTTTAACTCATTTACATATGATAAAACTTTCGATAGTTGGGGTGATTTTAAAACAATAAAATTAATAGGATGCCAATTTGAAGAGATAGAAAAAACAGCACAACAAGCGCTGTTTTTAATTGCTAAATTTGATGCACCTGAATTCGAGTTATTAGGTGATTATCCTAATATCATACCATTCCAATACCACGGAGAAGGTACACAATGGAATGATCCTGATGAAAGTGAGGAACTTGATGAAATCCTATATCAACCTTCAAAATATCTTGAACCTATTGCGTTCTATAATAGAGCAAGAAAGTTAGATGATCCTATTTTCTATTACCGAACAATTGAATTTTTTTTCATAATCAATAAAAAATCAGAGCTAAAAAGAAGTGTTGAGGCCTATAATGAATCAGATGATTTAGATAAATTTATTAAGGATTTATCCTCTTTATATGGCACAAAAGAAACAGAGTTGCTCAAGAATCTTATTAATAATATTGATAATGTTGAAGGTGTTATTAAGTATGCACAAAGTGAGGGAATTATTGATAATATGGATATCTCAACATTCGCAACAAAACTATACAACTATAGAAACAGCATTGTCCATGGGAAAGGGGATGCAAAGTTTTCCTTGAACATACCAACAATCGATGTTTTACATCCCAAGTCAAAAGATAGATATTGGACTGAAGTACTGAGAAGGTTGGCTGATCAGGTTATCAAGCAATTTTGTTTTTGAACCGTTATATTAAAATAACAATTCCGTTATAAAAGATGCCGCCTTCATTGTTTGATTTAGGCTATATAAAAAAAATAGGAGGTGTATTTTTGACAAAAATAGCATTGTTGACTGGAAATGGTTTATCTGTTGCTTTAAGTAGTGAGTTTTCTTTACCCAATATCACTAATAAGTTTTTTGAACGTCTAGAAATAGAACATAGAGCATTTATAGAACATCATATGCCAGATAAATATAATAGTTGTGATTTTGAAGAATGTATAGCTAATATCGAGAAATTTTATGATGCTCTTCACGTTCATCAAACATTTTATAATAGTAGCTCTCTCGGAGAAAAATTGCTTACTTCCAATAATTTAAATTTGTCAGAACTTTTAAAACACGAGAACTCTATTAGAGAGTCAATTCATACATATATGGCCTTAATTCTCGATATTATAAACTGGAATGTAAAAAAACATATGATAGATTCTAAGCTGAAAAACTTTGTAAATTGGCTCACCTCAATCATAAAAGAAGAAAATGAGGTCGAGCTTTTTACACTTAATTATGATCTTCTCCTTGAGACGATTCTGCTGGACTCATTAGGTCCAAATAAATTTATTGAATATTATCATCAAGCCGGGCCATGGTTTGCTGTTAGTAAAGAAGTACCCCGTTACTATTTCAATCCAGAAAAAGTTAAACAGCAAAGGCTTAAAAATAATTGTAATACAAAGCTCTATCATCTACACGGTTCGTTATCCTCTTTTAAAGATCTAAAAAACAATAAGACTTTTAAAATCAAGAATGAAGTAATAAAAAATCATAATGTATACAAAAGAATTTCTGAACTGATGATCGTACCCTCGATAATAACAGGAGGACAAAAAAGTGATAAAATTCAAGAAGTTCCTTTTAATTTTTACTACGAACAATTTGTTAATGTCATGAGTGATCTTGAGCAACTTTGCGAAGAACTAATTATTGTCGGGTACAGTTTTAGAGATGAACATATAAATAATGCAATATCAAAAAGAATTCAATTAGCATCACTGAACAATGACCCTTACCCACTAAAACTAATAATCATAGATTATGCCAAGACCGATGAAGATAAGGAGATCTTTATTAGACAAGTCAATGAAGGTTTAGGATTAGTAGAAGACACCAACAGGCGATTCACCATTAATGATGAAAGGATTTCATTTGAAGGGGCTAATAGTGTCTACCAATATTATTTCAAATAACTCTTCCTATTTTTGTAAAACTAGAATTGAGCAAATCCTGCGAAGGGGGAATTATTTGATCTAAGCAGTTTTGATGAAACAACCTTGGAGTTGATTTTTGGATTAAACATCAAAGAATTTTCTAAGAAATCAATTCAATTGTAACGCTTCTATTAAGAAATCAGAAATACCCAATCAGCACGTACGTTGGTGTAATCAATGCATTTCAACTGGATACCATAGTTGGTTCCACCAATTTAAACTATTAAAAATTTGTCCTTTTCATAATTGTGAATTGCTAGAAAAGTGCCCTGATTGTAACAGACAAATTCCATTTCTTTTATCAAACCAAAATATGGGGGAACCATTTTCTTGTAAGTGTAAATATAAATTGTCTGATTACTCTAAAACCCTATAGAAGAGCTGGGAGAATAAATATTCAATCAACGATCGTATATATTTATGTAGGAAGGGCATACTAATAAGTCGTCTGTACATATGCACAAAATACGGATTATGTGAGTATGTCAAAATGATATTATTATATAGAACATAAAGATTGTTCTTAATCCAACCGGCTTCCTATACTTAATAAACATGAAAAAGCCACTCCTAATGTTTTCAGGTAGCGGTTTTTTCATGTTTAGCTTTCTCTCATACTTATAAACATTTTTTTGAAGAAATCTCGATAACAAAGCTTACAAATCAATCCTCTTCGGTAATAATGAAGAATGACTCGTTGTCCACGCTGAAAGTGAGCTCTTTATTGTCGACTATTCCCTGGAACTTATAGGAAGCTGCTGAAGGCCCGATGTAGCAAATGTTGGTTGCATTTTCTTGATCCTCAATCCGCTTGGTTAAAGCTTGAATCTCTTGTTCTGTTAAATCACGATTTCCTGGATACATAGCCATGTGGTTGGCCCCTCTCATAGAATTTGATATTTCTTTGACTTTGACTTTCTTTGACTTTAGTTAGTATGCCATGTTATTCCTTTGATGTCAAATTCCTTCAAGATGATTCGTGCGAATTATCCTTGTCCTGATATTTTACGAATTTTCATTTTCTAATAACAAGAAAAATTGAATAGCTACAGAAAGAAACCCGCACTCATAAAGAGTACAGGTTTCTTTCTAGCAGTTTTATCCCTATTCATATAATAATATAAGCATTCATCTATTAAAATATACATTGTTATACTATTATCTTTCGAAAATATTATTAGATAATCAAGTTATAGGTATCAGAAGCATTCATTTTATTAATAAATATCTGCTATACATTAGCACTAATAATATTATCAATTTTGATCCAATCATAGTCATCATTTGGCCATCTCATTTTGATTTGATTCAAATCTTTATCGATCTTTGTAGCAATTCCTTCGATCACTATATTCTCAACAGGGTCGAACATAGTTAATGTAATCGCACTATGATCCTCAATTGACTTAGCCACTACTTGATGGATTTCATCCCATGCTTGTGGATCAAGCTCGGGTTTGTAGCGAATCTCTTGATTTCGATGATCTGCAATTATGCGTTGTCCGAGTTCAGGCATGATCATTCGGCTACTCTCCCAAAGACCATTTCCTTCTAGTTTTTTTCTCACTATTGCATCCTCCTAATACTTAGTCCAGTATTCGATATTACCTCCATCCAAGCCCCACCCTACCTCGTGTGCACATGTCTGAGAGGTTTTGAATCTCGGATCAGGACGTTCCCAGCCTTCAATGATTACGGCGCTCTCAAAGGCGGAGTGTGGCTCCCATTCGATATAATCTTCATCGACTAGTTCTTTAAATGCCTTATAAATCTTATCGGCAGTGCGCCCGCTTTTGATCTCTAGTTCTTGAAGAGTTGGCATATGAGAATGATGGACCGAAGAATGCCTCATAATCATAAGTAACTTACGAGCAGTGTCGCTAAGCATGTCGAAGCATCCTTAAGGCACTTAAAAGGTTATCTTTACGTTCATACGATCCTCTGGGCTCTAGCCTTACAACATATCTGTAGGTGGCTGAGATAGGCTCAAGGAGCTTCCCATCAGCTGATATTCTTCGGATAGTCCATGGGAACTTTAGAAGCTCATTAAATATAGTAAAGGTTGCAGAAGTTCCCATGATTCTTTTGGTAAATTCACTCATGCTATTGCTCCTCCTTTATTAACCGGTTGCCACGCCAGGATATTATTGTATAAAAACACTCTTGGTGCACCGTTCCTCAAACAAGTGGCACGTATTCGGCCGTTACGAATACCGTTCACATCTATTATTCGTTGCGTAATCTTCCCGCTTCTATCCTGATACACGATTTCAATTCTCTGGCCAATCTGTATTTGCATAAAGAGCGCCTCCGAATGGGAACGTTTGTTTCTATTATACACGAACATACGTTTGTTTATCAACGTTTTGAAATAATTAACTACTTTTCATTCAGGCTATGTGAGCATGTAGCGGCAGACTATTCTAATGCCGTAGATAACCAATCCGGAGCGATCCTAAGCCGCTCCAATATCTATTGTTGCTTGTCGTTTAAGTTAATCGTCGAATGCCTTAAACAACCACTCAGGCATGTTGTGCAGGGGGGGTAATTGATTTTGAAGCGGCTTAAGTGCTATTTATTGACTCGAGTATTCTTTTTCATACATGTTAATGTTACGGCTGCAGGAGAGTATCCATTCGTTTTAAGCGATCGATTCTCTATCGTATTCATGCATCATATCCTCGATCCACTCTACATCCGTAAGAATTTCATAACAATCTACAGTCATGCGACTGTTAATTCCAGCTGCAGAGTTATCGTCGGTATCGGTATCCTGGGAGTCAAATATAGTGAGGACTCTATACATGATTGCAAGCAGCTCAACTAATAAACCGCGATAAGTACTTTGAGATAAGCCAGGGAAGCATGCAGTAATAGATGGGTACGAAGCTTTAATTGCTACATCACTATCCCATTCACCTTCAAATGCCATAAGTGTGCCTTTTGCTGTGATCAGATTTTCTACTGACAAAATGTACTTTTCACCGGTACTTGTAAATAGCGCGAACGCTACAAAGCGTGCTTTAATACCACCATATTTCGGTAACATGATGGATACTTCTTGAGCATGCTGTCCTAAAACCAACCTATTAATGGACTGCAAATAATGTGTGGTTTGTTCACGAATTTCTAAATGAGTACATGTTAATGATTGCTGCTTCATTAATCGATTCCCCCTAAGTAAAATGAAAAGAGGAAACACTTCTCCCAGTGGTTACTGTGAGAGGTGTTTCCTCTTGAAATGGTAATTATTATGTTGTGAGTTAAAGATATCATTGGTCAATGATAAATTCAAATAGAATTTTATTTAATCGTCTTCGGATCGAAGACTCTATTTTTGAGCTACAACATCATCAAAGCAAATGGTCTCGATGATAGCAGTGTCTTTAGGGATGGCTCTACCTTGTTGTTTAGCTATTTCAAGCTCGGCTTGTACTAAATCAATAGCATTAGCCCGCGCTTCTTCTAAAGTATCTCCAAGAACACCAAGGCGAAATACTGGAATGTAGGCAGATACATTCCCCTCTGCTTTATCCTCTTCAAATAAGATCTGTAATTTAAGTGCTGTCATTATCATCATTCCTTTCAGAAAATTAGTAGTGTTTAATGGGGCGGCTAACACCTTGTCAGGCCACCTAATTGAAAAATAGAAGTGAGTTTCCCTTCTATCTCTCTTTAGGAGCCCGAAATATTATGAACTAGGGCTTAATTTGCTTAATAGATTTCCGTTTTTATAACTATGGATACGGGTCATATTACCTGTTCTCGTATTACAAACGTATAGGCGATCCGTACTCTTCGCTAGGTTGTTCGGTTTTAAATCATCGATACTGCAGATCCATTCATTTTCAAAAGAATGTATGGCATCCTCAGTTAATGGAATGAAATGTGTTCCACAATCATATACAAACCAAGCGAATTTGGAGCATTGCTCCATTGCTTTCAAGTCTTTTTTATAAAAGTCGCAGTGGAACTTAGAATGTATAACAACCTCTTCTAGGATTCTTTTCATGCGATTAATCAATGAAGGGTGTATTTGTTGAACAGGTTTTTCTATAAATATCGATGTACTCATGTAAAATTCCTCCCGTTTGGCTATATATATGCTAGTTCCGCGCTCCACATTATGCTGTTTAAAGAAAGCTGGTCTTCTTGGATGAAATCGCTAAGAGAAAGTGAACCTCCATTACGGCTTTTTAAAGTGTGACCTAAGTCAACCTCCATCTGCTTTAAGTACTCCCAATCTTCAGGGAATAGTCGCGAGGTACGCTGCATTTCCGAAGCGGTATTAAAGATGCAAAATTTACAGGAACAGCGGCTTACCCACTCATAGCAGGGATGTAGTTCGATTCCATAATCCGCGGCTAATTGGCGCACCTGGTGTTTAAGCATATCTTTAATGGGTTTCAACCAATGAACGGTGCGATTCTTTTTGTTCGTCGCATGTGCCGAATGAAGCATGAAAACAGGTTTCTTAGATCGTTCCTTAGATTCTTCAGATCGTTCACCAGTCAATAACAGGATCTTGCAATTATCGAATTGACGAACCCACTTCGCATAAACATCTCTTTTCATATACGAAGTACAGAAACGGCAGCTGGAGTCCGGAAACATTTTGCGGTCCCGAATTCTCTCTTCTAAACTTAAATCACCCCATATAATGATTAAGGGAAGATCAAGTTTTTCGCTTAAGTACTGAAGGTATCCATCGGTCTGCGGCCAATCAAACAATTGTCTTTTAGTCGTATCTTCTGGATCTCCATCGACACGCATATGGACAAGCTTGATTTTTTCTTTTGGAATATGATAGCCGTGAAGGGCTACAAGCGCCGTTGCGACACTATCTACCCCACCCGATACATTGACATGAACTTCATCATATTCATGAAGCGGGAGCATTTCTGAAGGCAACTCAGTAAGTACATACTGCTCAGCTGTACGACTAATATCTACCGGATCCACTTTATCTCCTCCTATAGGCACAAAAAAACCATGGAACGCAAAAAGACACCAAACAGGTGTCTATCGTCTCCATGGCAAAATAAGCCCTAATATTTATGAACTGGTCGTGTTCCAGTACAACTCCAACTCTGTCGAATCGCTAACGACAAGAGAAAATTCGATAAATCATAATATAATATATTTACCACATTTACAGATATTCGTCAATAAACTGCAATTTATAACAGAGGTGTTGGTTAGACTAGCATAAAAGCTGTGTCTGCTGAGGCTACTCTATGATAAGTCTCAATCTTCTAACCGGATAAACACGCTCGATGCGGTTCTAGGCGTTAAGAAAAAGTCTTATTCAACATAAGGTAGAAACTCATCCGATTGTTCAACTTTGAACTACAAGAAAGCGTAAAGTTATAATGACCTCCGAAAAAATGCTTCTCTTGCTTTCGTATCATTGAGAGAGTCCCACTTGCGGATGGATTCGATTAAGTCGTCCTTCTCCGATTTATTCATATAAACGTTCTCCATAATAGCGTTCTCTTTATTTAGGATGTGGCGGTGGCTATTCCGCTGATTATAATCATAGAAATAATTTTTTGGGAACTGAACGGCTTCTACACCGAATGATTTCTGGTGTACGACGGCAAGTCTTTTGCAATAAAACTCTTGATCATAGCGCAATCGATCGTAAGACATCACATATAGTGGGGCTTTGTTCTTTTGGTGGATCCTCTTTCTGCGGATTTGATTATTGCTATATTCTTCACTTCGGCCAATGACCAAAATAAACTCTGCGTCTACCTCTTTATCCATATCAAAACTTTTGTTCACTTTAGCCAAGTCTTGAATTAAAGTATTCTTGTGATCGTTGAACCAAGACCTCCAATCCTCTAGTTGCTGATAGGCATGGAAAAAGTGGTGATTTAATTGATCATCCTTGTTGAAAATTGTTTTTCCTGGATGTTCAATCTCAATGAACACAAAAGTGTTTGCTTGCGAGTGACTGGATACAAACAGAAAATCCGGTTCTCTTTTAAAATGACCGGCTGCAAGTTGATATTCTGTAAATATTAATGAACCTACCGGACCATGATGGCGATGGTTAGTATAACCATCCAAACAAGGTATCATTGCCGGGTTTTTCTCTAAAAATTCATGCATTGCTCTTTCCTTAAAATCAGCTGGTGCTGAGGTCATTTTTTCAAGTAATATAGTAAACTCTTCTTCAGTTCTTGCGGGTATCTCTAATTTGTCCATATTGGCCTCCAGGTAAATTTCTAATTGGTAAATCATTCATAACGTATTTATTTTCACTCGTCAAGTTCCAGACTAATTACCTTTCATCTAATATAAAGAGGGGAGCCTGGATTCACTCCTTCAGGCTCCCCTTTAGTTACATTGATCACCATAAATATTGCTTTATCACTTTTTTACTAGTTTCAGAAAACTTCATCTGCATAGATTGGACGACAACTGCCAAAACGAGCGTTAAAATTATTATAATGAACGACAATACTATTAGAACTAAATAACTCGTTAAGGACAGTAGATATCTGAAAAGCCGCCATTTCATTTGCAATCATTCGCTGTGGTTGATACGGCTCAAGCCCACAATTATGAGAAGGTGGAATAGCATCCTTCGCATCGATAGGGTAAACCGAGTTAAGAGCTGGCAAAATGACCTCTCCTGCTTTCTTAAGACCTACAACGACTTGACCTGAATACCCACTTTCCAAATTGTCTAAGGCTTCTTCCGGAGTCCACTCTTCCTCCGTCTTATCTTCTGGAATAAACACTCCTTCAATACCGGCATCGATGTAAATCAAATCATCGGTTTTATTGAAGTATTCATTCATGATGTTTCGTGAATAGTCGTTATCCACTGCTCCAATCAAGACTTTTTGAATATGCTGGTCATACCCATGACGATAGTCCGTGAGTGTAAATAACTTCTCAAGAGATTCAACTGACTCAATATAAGAATTGGAATAAGATCCAATCTTAAGTCCATAAGTAAGTCCGTATCTCTTGGCCAAGACATCTGCCTTTTTGAGTCCAATATCAGAAGAGATAAAAGGTTGCCGAAGCAAATTTTTCTCTTCGACTGCATCCGGATCCGCTATGAGCAAATAGGAATTTACTTTACTAAAAGCACTCATTATTTTTGTAATCCGCTGAATGGCATATCCGCCGGTCCCTCCGCTACCAACGATCACGATATAATACATCATCTTTGAGATTGAAGGCAGATGAGATTGTGATTTCTTTCTTTTATGAAAGTCGAATAATTGAATCATTTTAAAGGACCTCCTGAGTTGAGATCACAACGCGGTTTCTCCATTTTTGCGGATAAGGTGTATAAGGAATTAGATTCCATGAGTTATCTTGATTATCGTAGTTACCTTCTATCCAGACTGACGAGAGGAGCGGGAGGAATTTACCGGCTACTCCAGCACGAGTCTTGATGTCAAAACGAATAACGCCATCTCCTTTAATGATTCGGCCAATTACACCATATAGCATTGTGCCAATTTCATCTTCGTTATCAATAGAGCTGAAATATGCTCTCATCGTATTGTGGGAGTGAATTTCAGCAACACGGATGAGATTTGGTCGAAATTCGGTGTAATTCGGCTCAATTGATTCTTTGCTTACTTTTTGTTGAGGAACATTTAGAACATAATTTTTATTTAAACTATCCCAGTAGAGAACCCCCATAACCTCGACTTCTAGATCGGAATAATCCGCGAAGAAGGAGATTAGCTGAAGTATTAGGTGCTCAGGAATCTTTGGAAGAGATAGCTTAAAACCCTCCTGGCATTGATCTAGGGTATTTATCTCGGGAAGCTGTGTTAAGAGCTGCTGGAATCCTTCCCAATTTTGAAGTTCGCTAATATCCGATTTGGCAACAAAAATACCAATTGGATTCTCACGTACTTCATAAAACCCATCTTGAGCTGCCAAGATATTGACTACTTCTTTATTTTCAAATAGCTCCTTAGCTGTAGAAAAAAAACCGCGGGAACCTTCAATAAAGAAGGCTCCTTTCTTACCACCAGTGATAATCGGTACGATAATGTTCTGCTTCGCATCCCAGTCCATTTTTGTTCTACTCTTAGAACATTCTGGGTGATCCTTCTGCAGAGCTTTTCGTACATCGTCTAGTGTGGCCACGGATAGTTTATCTAGTGCAATGTATTTAGTGATAGGTCGGTTTATACCGGCATAGCAGATGAATGTCGTACTCGTAAAAACTGGTTTCTCCTCTGTTTTGCCTGCAGTAGACTTAGGTTCAGTAGATGGAGACTTCCCAGCAAGCTCATTTTCATCGGCATCTTTTTCGTTTTCCTCTTGATCTTCAGATAAGGCATCTTTCTCTTCTTCAGATAAATCGCTATCCTTCAGATCCTGGTCATCACATCCATCTTCAGAGCAAGAATCTTTTACAGATGGTTTACTCGGTTGTGAGGCGTTACGCTTTCCAGTCAGAAGAGTTGAGAAACTTTTATCGTCACTTTTTTTATCATCAGTTGATTCTGTATCCTTTGACTGCGATTCAAGGGGGCTGTTGAAGCTACCGTCGAAATAATCAAAGAGATTTTTACCACCAAAGCTATCATTATTAGTTGTCATTTTTATATCCTCCAGATTCGATCTATTTTTTTGTAATGTAATCTTGATCTTATCGCTAGAATTAGATCAATTCATTAACCCAATTGAACAAAGTTTTACCCGACTTTTTCAGGTATTCTTCAGGGAAATCTTTGCCTTTTAACGTTTCTAATAATTCTCTATACGGCAGGTTACTTGAATTTGCAGTATTGTAATAGCAATCAGAATTAGTAGAGTTAAAAAACAACTCTGGAATCGTTGTAAGTTGCGATATACGGGTCAGAATAGGACGCTCTGTTCCACCCCAACAGACAACGAAATCTGATCTTACATTAGAATAAGGAAAAAGATAGATTTCTGAATCTTCATTAAGAACACCGTAACTTTCACAAGCACCCAAAAACGCTCTAGTGATAACATACTCATCTCCTCGATGAAGTAGTTCAAATCCAAAGACAAGTCTCGGAAATGGAACTTCATCAACTAGGGCCTCATGATAGTATATTGATCTGCGATGAGGAGCTATCTCTAGAAAGCAAGTACACTTTGACCCATCAGTTACCTCTGAATAATATAAAGTACTGCGAGGCAATATCGGAGTTGCAAAGCTACCTAACTCTACTGGTGGTTTAAAAGCATTAGCGATCGCTTCATGGCTATGATATCCTTCTCCGGTTTTGATTCCATCTTGATAATCTTCAACGTACGGCAAATTAAAATCAGATATCTTAATGATTTGTACATTTCCTTCATCTTCTATGTTTAGGGACACGTTCATGCTACTTCATCAGCCTCTCTATGATTTTTCGTCTTCTTAGATAGGAATGTATCTTGCTGTACTGCAGATGAACTAATCGTGACATCCAGAGCTTGATCCTGGAGTGGATCTTTAAACCCTTCTGCCTTGATTTTAGTAGACTGCAACTCCTGATCTATCTTGTGAAGGAGAACACTGCGAAGACGTTGCACCAATTTTTCTTTTTTTGAATCTATTTGCTCCTGTACTGCATTACGGATTTTTAACAATTGCGCTAAGAAGGTGTGGTTATCCTCGGCGTATCCTAAAAACCTGATTACCAAACCATCGGACGAAAGTTTACCGGTCATTTCTCGATCCCCATAATTTGAGTCGATACGCATCATTTGATTAATGCGTTGGATAATCTTCGATTCCTCTTCTGGTGATAGTAGCGACAGTAGTTCCTTCATCTGAGGGAATGGTAGTGTTAGGGTGATAGATTCACCGCCAGTTTCCTCGTATTCTCCTTCGTCGATTTCATAGCCACCAAAAATGCGAGATATACACTCGTAAAAGACAGAGATCCGAGAATCGTAGTCATAGTAATAATTACTAATAAAATCAATCGGACTACTACAAATGTCGAATCCAGCATCATGAGTCATTTTTAGCAAGATCATTGAATCGAATTGGGATTGCAATTGTATTACTTCCTCACTAGAAAAAAAGCTACCCTCCATTTTTCATAACACACTCCCTTAAAAGAATTGAATGTCTTCAGTTTGCTTTACAGGATCGGATATTTTTAGACTTCTGATAGCATTTCTATTATGCAGATATTGATGAATCACATTATCCTTGTTTGGATTAATAAGGAGTTCTGATTCCATATACTCTTGGTCGCAATAACCAAGTGCTTCGTACATTGCGATCATCGCATCCTCTAGTGTGAAGGAATTCCAGTCCACACAATTACTTTCTCCTTCAAAACCAGCTTCAATAGCTTTAAATACACCAGGCTTAAATTTAGGTGAATTTGTGGCAGTACCTGATAGCTGCTGTCTGAAGCTAACGAGATTGAAACTAACTGTCATTTTTATCCTCCCTTGTTATAGGCACAAAAAAAGCCGTGGAAACTAAAAAAAGCATGCGAAAAATCGCATACTTATAGTCTCCACGGCTGATTTAGCCTACATTTTTTTAAGCAACACTACTGTTGCTCTTCTCACTCTTTCATCGAATCATTAACGATGAAGAAAATCAATTAAATCGGAATAAACTTATTATAAGCATAAGGAACTATAGTGTAAAGAAAGGAGCAGCAAATTAGAGTGTTATTGCTCAATCTTCTTATTTATCACTTATCCTTAAATGGAATAAATGGAGGGATTTTATTGGAAAAACGCTCCTCTATCATATTAATTAAGTTTTCTACAGGATCTACAGGCTTGCCTGTTTGCCTTTCCATCCTCAAACGTTTTCTTTCCTCTTCATCATGTTCTCTCTCTTTTTTCTCTTCAGCCCGCCGCCACCGCAAATAGGTCATAAAGTTTTCGATCTCGGTCAATTCCGATTCAGAATAATCTGTTAAGTCGATTTTCCGTCCACCCGTGACCAAATAGCGTTCAACTGGGGAGAATCCTATCAGTTCATCAATCTGAACACCAAAATACTGAGCAAGGAGGCTAACGGTGCTCGGAGCAATGTCTTTCTCCTTTCCAGTTTCCAAGCGGGATAAGATATCGTAGGGAATACCAGTTTTCCCTGAGATTTGGCCGACCGTCACATTTTTTTCAGCTCGAAGCTTCTTGAGCATTGCGGCAATATGGTTATAATTGTATGATTGCATGTCGCTTTCACTCCTATAGGGAAGTTATGCCAAAGATGAAATTAAATATAGATTAGATTTATTAATATTACTGACCAATTGATTCCAGAAGGAAGCTGGAACGTTGTTCAGCCGACCGTCATCTTCCGGTAACAAGCAAAGATCACGGAGTAATTGCCTACGCCGATCGTTCCGTACCGGCTGCATCTGGAAGCAACTTTTTTCGCTTAACCGCGGGCACTGAGTCAATCTTTTTTTAGTTTACTGCTATATCTATCAGTATGATACTCTATTTTTGTCTAACTCACCTATAATATTAAGTACGATTCGTTTGCTGTGCGAGGTTCCTTCACGAAACGAAAAAAAGAGCCTCACAGATGTGGAGGCTCTTTTCATAGAGTTAATTCAGTTTATTATTTCTATGACCCTTTAAACTACCATAGTTGTGAATATAGTATCCTTCCCAACCCAGCTTACTCAAAAGATAGGCTTTCAATTCTGGATCCGTAATATTCTCATGGATCCCCTTTAATAATTTGCGATCAATTCCTGAACCATGGTTAGGCATAGCAACGCCACCTCTTTCTGTAAGATAGCCAATTTCACTATATAGAGGGGTATGTTGTCAACCCTTCCCTCATAATTTTCCTCAATTTGAGCCAATCATCACAACGAAATTAATATAAGAGCTGTCCCATTAAAACCCTTATATTAATCTCGTTAAGTATCATCTTTCTTATTCCCTTCGATATCTGTGAATAACAGGGACATAAAAATAGAAAATAAAAAAAAGCAGCCCCAGGGTTCCCCAAGCAAAGACTTCCCCTCTTGGTAATCCCAGCATTTGCTTATTCCACCTTTCAATTTTAATGATTATTTGGAAAATTTATATAACTTAAGTTTATCATACGTCTCATATGTAGAGAACAGACAGCTTTCAACAATCATCTTATTAACAGTTGTGTCGTCATTACGATGCCTAATTTGGTCAAGAGATTTAAACCAACTCAAATGTATCTTAAAAAATAAAGTGCTCCAAATTTCCCCCGCGAAAGAATACGAACCATACGAGAACGAATGTGAGACCGATGCAGAGGTTTTCTATCAATGTGCCTTTCATAGTCCCAGTACTCATCAGGCGTAGCTTCAGACGAAAATCGAACGGTGGTAATGGGCGAATTCCGTGGTTTGTGAGTGCATCAGCGAGTAGATGAATTAGATAAGATAAGCCACCGGCGATCCATAGCGCATGTCCATAGGTATAAGTTGAAAAGTAAAGAAGTGCAGTCCATCCAAGTACACCGTATAAAGAGTGGGTAATCCCACGGTGAGGCACTAGAGCACAGATAATGAGCAGGCAGCCGATGATAGTGCTCCACGGAATATAAGACTGACCAAACAAGATCAGGCAAGCGCCAATCAGAATCATCATGACGTTCCGGAGTGTTCGGGTTGGCATGAAAGATACGAGTGAAGCTAGAATGGCGATGACTGTGTTCCATGGTGCGAGTTCAGTTCCATAGAAATAAACGAATACAGCAAGTGCGATAAGTACGCCCTGCAGAAGACGAAGCAAGGATGTTGGGAGTGCTCTTGATACTAAAAGTGAATTAGGTTCATCGATATCCGGAAGAAGAGAACTAACCACAGTTACAGCGACTACTGGTACTGTTATTTTATAATCGGCTAATCCTAAGATCGAAATTGTAACTCCAGTACTTATTGCTAAGTGAGCTCTTCCCATCATAAGAATCAACAACCTTTCTTTAGCAAGGTAGTATGTGAATGATATCCTCTAATTTCCTTGAATATTGACACTTAGGGAGGCTACGAATGACTCTCCCCCCATATTTCTTGGTTAAGATCCTGTTATCCAAAATGATAAAAGCACCTTGGCACTTCATGGATCGATTTAAACGCCCAAATCCTTGCTGAAGCTTTACCATCATTTTAGGGAACATGTAATCAAAGAAACTGCTGCGCTTGGCTTTTTCAATGACGGCGAGCTGGGCTTGGATTAATGGCTCATTAGGCTGCGGAAAAGGGAGTTTAGCAATTACTACTGTAGTTAATGCATCTCCAGGAACATCTACGCCGGTCCAAAAGCTTGCACATCCAAGTACTATTGTTCGTGGATTGGTTTTTAACTGATGAATGATATCCTCTCGATCGCATCCAGGGAATTGAACTAGAAGGTTTAACGAACGTTCACTGCAGTAATCTTCGAGACTACGAGCAACACGGTTCATACTCTCGAAACTGGTGAATAAGACAAGCATTCGGCCACCGCTATATAGTAATATTTCTTCAATTTTGTTTGGGAGGTATTCGTCATACTCGGGACTACTGGGGTCAGGTGCATCATCGGGGCAAATAATCATTGTTTTCTTCTCATATTCAAATGGGCTGTCTACTATAATGGTTCCGTACTCTTTAAGACCGAGTCGGCCAGCATAAAACGTGAATGTTTTTCCCTCTTTAGTACTCGTGGACATGGTAGCGCTCGCCAAGATTACAGGTACCTTGTCGAATAAACCTTTACTTAATATGACTTTTGGGTAAAGAGGAGCGGCATGGAGTATTACATTGCCTCTGCCTTGTATCGTAGCCCAATATGCCCACGAATTTTTCTCGTTAGAGCTGATGAATTCTAAATCATCATTACCTTCAAAGAGTTTTTCAGTTAAGTCTGATATACCTCGGACCTTTAAACTTTTGACTTTCTCAATGAAGCTAGTTAGAGTAGCACAAACCTCGGAAATTTCAATCTTGGTTGTCATAAGCTTGAAGGCAAGTAATCCCCCTTGATCATCTCTCATCTTCTTTCCTACTTGAGCGTACACTTCATCAATTTGCTGGTGAAAAGTTTGACGAAGCTGAGCAAGCTCGATTTGATTTCCATGATCGAGTTCCGAAAATGCACTTCGTTTGAAGATTGCTTCAAATAAAATTTCAAAACGGTTGATATCTACTTTCTTTTCGAAGACATTACAGCATACATCCTCTATTTCATGTGCTTCGTCAAAAATGACGGCATCATATGCTGGAAGAGTACCATTCCCCGTCTTCATTCTCATTTTTAGATCATTAAAGAAGTAAGCGAAATTTGTAACAATTATATGGGAGGTATACATCTTTCCTTTCAGGTCTTCTAACATGCAGTTGCTTGGTTTAGTAATGGCTGGGCAATTGGAAGCACTAATCTTTTTCCACACATTGTCTTCAACATCGAATCCTAGAGCCGCACGATCCCCAACCCGTTCTTGTTTTACCATCTTTGAAATCTGACGTACAAGTTTAGCTTCAGAATCATTACTGCGTAACTTTTCTTGCCAGAGTGTTTCTAATTTTGTATTACAGATATAATGATCCTTTCCTTTGACATGTTGGAACTTAAGTGATAACTTCTCCATCTTAAGGATGTTAACTACCCTTGGTAGCTCCACATTAACGATTTGATTCATTAAAGGGATCGTATGCGTACAGACAATAACTGTTTTCTTATTAACGACAGCCCAGCGAGCTGCAGGAGTTAAATATCCAAGTGATTTACCAGTGCCGGTGCCGGCTTCGCAGATTAAATGCTGTGAATTTTCTAAAGATTCGCCAACCTTTTTCGTAATCATTATTTGGGGGGCTCGTGGGATATATCCATTTACTAGCTTAGACAAATGTCCTTGAGCCCCAAAAGCCCGTTCAATAAAATCCTCCACAGCGAGTCCTCCAATTAATATAGTAATATAATATATATGTAATATATTAATATATTAACAAAAGCGTGACAAATATCAACGAAAACCATCATAATTATTTAGTAACAATGCTAATTCTTTCAGCACATATGATGTCTCCAGTCGCTGCCTATATTCAAAAAGTTAATGATAATACCATACACTAAACCATGAACACAAACGCCAAAATTCCAAATAAACAACAACCTAAGAAAGACTTCCATCGATCTAAACTATTCCCAAGCTTTATTGATCTAATGAAAGCTACTAAACCGGCCACGATTAGAATTAAATGTTGTGGTTTCTCAGGAAAAGAAACTATTCCAAGCATACCCCAGATTGAAATCAATAAATACTAAATGGTAAATGCTTTTGCAGGAAGCTTGCTAATAAAAGCCATGGTATCACTCTCCTACTTATTTATTCATCTAAAATTTTGGAAGCATCTGATGCGTAAAAGTATTCATTTTGTCGATCTTTATACTCCTTCGGAATTTCCTTCCCCCAATATTTTGCATACGAATGTAATGTCCTCTTGTTCCCTCCACGTCCAGGTTTCCCAACATAAAATTCGAAATAATTTGTGGGTAACACTTAATGTTGTCACTAAAAGGATCGGAAAAACACCTGATTTCTATCATGAAACGGCACTTTGAGTACAATGGTTTAGCACTTTCCCGTAAAGTAAGATGTTAAAATAGCACTTTCTTATATTCTAAGCGAAAACCCTTACTTTAGTGATTTAACCCAATTCATGGCGTCATCCGATGAACTGATAGCCTTAATTACGAAATTACAAACAGAATATTGTCCTAGCTTTAGTAGTGCCACATTATATGAATTGAATATTAATTCTTTAGAATTTTTAGACGGAAGCTTATTTAATCTACAAGCTTCAATAACTTCAAGTTTTTTATTACAGTACTGGTATTCACCAAAATATGGAATTTTAGGAACGCGGACATAATTCCATGAACTAGATGTATAACCTTTTGCTTTCATCACAGAACAGAATGCGTTAGAACTAGTTGTTGCATTAGATTTAATCAGATCTTCAGCAATAATAGCCTCCTCTGCCCACATTGTAATTGGCGGATTGCTCTCAAACGGATGTTCTCCACGCGATATTCCACAATCAAACTTCACTGCAAGAGTAAGTTTTTTATAGCAATATTGTATAACTAATTCTTGAATCATCTTAGGTAATGGAAGATTCTCATTCACTTTTAAAACATCAAATTTATCAAAAAGCTCCTTTAGAATCTCCACTCTGTTTTCTCTCACAAGTCTTAACGTCCGTAAATTATCATTGAATTTAACTCTATCATGTCTTTGAAGTAAAAAGGTTTCTACAAAAGTCGAATGCTCTTCAACAGGCGTTGCTACATTGTAGGTACTTAATGTTGTTTTGATAAACTCAATTATTTCTTCTTGAGAATATTCAGGATTATTTAGTACCTCCGCAATATCTTTTTCAGCTAAAGTATGGGGATTTTCATGTAGCACTTTTTTTAATGTTACTGATAATTGTTCATTAAATTTCTGTTCTGCATAATTGACTCTTCTGTCATGGAAACTGCCCATAGGAATTACAGTTGCAGCTGGATTAAGCACCTCAATTGAGGTACTTATAATTGATCCGCTACTCAATTTTGCCAAATCTTTCGAAAAATCGTGCATGGCTATTTGAGCGTGTTGCGTCATATCATCATAATCTGTTTCATCTTCTACACTAGTTCCCATATTGTAGATAAACATTGTTTTTGAGCCAGCAAGAACAGGAAACATTTTATTTATTGAGTCAGTAAATTCACTCCCATTGTCCGATCTCATTACAAATATGTAAACATCTGCATCACTTACATCTTGTAATCCTTCAACATCTCCTGATACTCCGGGAGTATCTGTTACAATCAGTCCTTCATCGGTACTGCTCATTATGCTGATTGCGAGGTCACTTGCTTCTGTAGTAATTTCAATAAAATCTTCCTTCGGATCTAGTTCCTTCTTTTCTCCAGCTTTTTCATGATTTCTTGAATAATTGTTATGATTCTTAATGTTATCAAGAAATCTAATTACCCCATCTTCATCAAAATTTTCTTGTATTCCGTTAATTGTAGAATTAGGACTAATAAATCTGATGTGATTGCCTTGATCAGAGCAGTTTTTTTTCACAACAAGTCGTACATTAACTTTTGTGAAGTCACGTCCTTGCCCTACAAAATACTTGAAGAACAGTTGCTGATAACGAATGAACCGTGCGGTAATCCTGCTTTTCCCTAGTCTAGCCCTTCCGATAAGCACTATTTTTTTAAACACATTGTTCCCTCCTTTAGTTTCTAATAATTCAGAAGTAATATTTCCCCTTCTATCAAGCCACAAGTCTATCTCCCATGCATTAAATATAGGGCCTGACTTTAACTCCGCTACCGCTTTAGGAAAATCTGAGTACCTTTTTCTCCAATTCGTTACGGCGGCATTCGTTACTTTTGCTATTTTTGCTATTTCGTACATGCCGACAAATTGGCCACTCATGATCCTCCGCCCCCTCTTGTTAACAACGTTAATGGCGTTGTTTATTTTATAAACAACTATTGTTTCGCATACATCATATCCCGTTTCTTTAATTAAAGCAAATACTTTGTTAGTGTAACTTATTTATAGTAAAAATAACCCTTCCCAAACCAATACATTCAAGAAGGGTTTCCTTTCGTCACAGTTTTATGAACAGAACATCATTTATCAACTTATGTGGAATGGTTAGCTCATACTTTTCAATTACCCTCACTTGTAATAAGGTTCAGAGTGATTGATTTTCAACTAATCTGCCCGTTAATTGAATAATTAAAGAATAGACTGAATTTTCCGGCCCAGGATTAGACAGAAACATCAACTGCAACTTCGCTTGTCGACTGGGTCCGTCGGCTAACCAATCGTCCTGAATTAGCGCTTTCGGAAGAACAGCCAGAAGCGCTAGTCGCAGCTTCGCATCAGCAGCTGGCCGCCGACGTAACAGTCTGTAATTTATTTTCTGAGTCTAATACTTTATATTCTTCGGCCAGCTGCTCTGTAAAAATAAAGTATTAGACTCGTGCCGTTGATTTAACAACGTTATAAATTAAAGAACCGTCAACTTTTGAAAGATACGGTTTAAATTGATCCATTAAAAAAACAGCGGCAGAACAAGACTTGATAAATAAGTCTTTGACTACCGCTGCTGTAGTTAACTAAAGTTTCCCTTAACTTAATTCATTAATGCACTTTATAATTTGTGACTCTATCTCATAAAGTTTTTTGTGCTTTTCTTTAATGTAAACCTTTCTTTATCTTAGTGAATGTCAGGAATCAATAACGCTGAATTCGACTTTAGAGATACCCAATGTACCCTGTATCGCCAGCAGCAATTGTAATTTCTACTTTTATATAATTCCAACGTGCTTTTATATTTTTGTAAACTATATGGTTTGAAGGTTTTTAATGCTTACAATATTGTTTTAGGTACGCTTAATTATTTGGTTTGTGTTCCAACCAATAGGATTTTTCAGGATTTCTATCCAATACAAAAATATCGATTGGCCCGCCTACTGTTTCGACTTGATTCATGACCTCAACAAAGCCTTTTTTATAGAAATCAACCGTTTCTTTTAAAGTCCAATTATCCGTATCTTCTTCGTAGTAAGGCATTATTATCGGATATACAGCATCGTCGCCTATGACTGCTTTTCTTCCACCAAATTGAAATTCATTAAAATGCGACTGATAGGTATGAATTTTTGGTTCTAATTCACCAGATTTATTTTCAACAAAACTTCCCAATGCAAAACAGTAACGATTCTCAAGACTAAGTGGATTTCGTTGCAGCTTTTCACTAAGTGTTCTGTTCCAAGTCCTCACGATACCTTCCAAGAGCTGTTCACCGTTTTGTTTCGAGAGCGTACTTTCGTTCATCTTTAAGAAATGATTTGTAACTTCGTCCATTTCTAAATATGCTCCATTGCCTAGATACGCCTTCCTTAAGCCGGCATGGCCAATAGAAAACCAATTTTGGACAGGTATGATTTTTTCATTATCGTCTTCGAACTCAATCATATTCCCATTTTCATCAGTTCTAGATGACCTACTGTCTGCCATCATGACGACTTTATCTTGCCATGCATAGGCAATTACCATTGTCATTTTGTATATCCCCCCGCTGTTAGTTTACACCTTGTATGTTAAAAGCATTATATGTCTTCATTGTTTGGGTACTTGGAATTGTGCTATAAATTCCTCCGAAATCTTACGACTAAAAACCATATTCGGTGAACTGGTTAAACTATCCTCCCTCTATGAGGAATCACTTTTCTCTTGAATGCTCGTTATATCTTAGGTTTCTGATTTTATTCGTTCAGTGCAGACGACTTCATGGTGGAATCAAGTTGAAATCAAAGAAAATGTTGGGACGAGGAAAAGCGCAAAAGAACATCTCCTTAACCACAGTCTGAAGAAAGTGGTTACTTAGGAAAAGTATGGTTGCACTTATGGATCTCCACATTCCTCATGGAGGTCAACCCTCCCAAGTCTCACAGAGTCTACGCTCCCACATTCCTTCATTCAACCTGTCCATGAGGTGGAGGTCAGATATGCTGCCCGACAGGATCTTCGTCCGTATGATAGTTTCGTTCCGACTCATCCGTGCTTCAGTTGTCTGTATCTCACTGCTTTGGTTCGAATGCTAAGAGGTTACTGTTTCATTATGCTGCCGTACTTAAAACATTGAATCGAGGGATATCCTGCAACATCTTTACTTCACTAAACTCATGGCCTTTTTTCATGATTCCGAATAAAACTCGAATTAATTTGTTACACAACGCGATTAACGATTGCATCTTTTTAAGCGGATTGTCTGGTCGTTTGGTGTAGTACTCATGTAAAGCCTTAAAAGCCCTATTCTTCGCCACCAGCGGCATTATGACTCGGAAAAGCAAAGCTCGAAGCTTTTTCCTTCCTCGCTTAGTGATCTTGGTCTGTCCTTTGTGCTTTCCAGATGTATTCTCTTTTAGGTTCAATCCAGCAAGCTTTATAAGCTGTTTGGGATGATGGTAGTTGCCGATTGTTGGAAGAAAATAAAGTGTTAGACTGGATTTGTTGATTTGACGCGATTTTAAAATTGAGAAATCGTCAGCTTTGGAAAAATAAGTTTTAGACTGATCCTTTAAACGAAGCAGCGGCGGATCAAGACTTGATAAATAAAGTCTTAGACTGCGCCGCTGTTATCATTAACCTAACGTGCTTTCGTTAGGTTAATGATTTTCGGTAATGATTTTTAGACCTAAGTACCTAGCATAAGTTATGATAGAAGTAAATACTCGCATCGATGTTTAAAGGAGAAATAATAAAATGAAAAAGAACTTCTTGATCTTACTTTTAATGTTTGTCTTACTGGTTGGTTGTAGCAATGTAGAAAATTCGACTATTGCCAATGGAGATAATGCCCCACAAAAAGTAACTACAGTAGATAAGGTGCAAAAAGAAAATGTTGCTGAGTCCACTGAAGAACCAGAATTAGAAAAGAAGGCTGTTGATGGAACAGTTATCAAGCAAACACCAAACCAGCCCCAAAAAGATCTATTCTCAGGATACAAACGAATTGAAATGGATAGTTGTAGTTTATCTGGGCATCGTGAACCTAAAGTCGTTGTGGATATTGGTTACGGTGATCGTAAATACTGGGCATTTACAAACGAATATGGGCAACTGGTGCGTGTCATTGCTGACAAAATCACTATACAAGATGACAGTAAGGAGTCTGTCTTGTCATCTGGAAGATATTGCAAAGATGAGGCAAAGGTCCCTGGTGTTGAAAGATCTGATTTAGACGAAGGACATATCATTGCTGATAGTCTTGGAGGGGTATCCAATGCTTATAATATCACTCCTCAAGATAGTACGCTTAACCGACATGGTGACCAAGCATATATGGAAGACGCTATACGGAAAGCAGGTGGAGCTACTTATTTTGAAGCAATCATTACCTACCCAAACACGGAAACGCAGATTCCTTCAAGTTATCAGTATACCTATACTTTAAAGGGTAATGTGATCGTCGATAAATTCGACAATAGAAATCCTGATAAAGTAAACGAATCTCTTGGTTTAACAGGGAAAAAGCATTCAGATTCAAAAAGTTCGGAAGATCTTTCAAGTGTTGATACAAATGGTAATGGGAAGGTAACGATTAAAGAAGCGAAAGATGCCGGTTATAGTATGCCAATAACGAGTGATCACTGGTTATACAAATATATGGATGATCGTGATGGTGACGGAATGGTTGGTGAATAACCCGATTTCTTAGTTGTTATTGATACACCCGCTCCTGGCTAATTCAGATATGAGTGGGTTATTTTTTGTTTACAGGATTATACGTTGTCCAAACTATGCGTTATCAGACCTCTCAGAAAGCCCGTAGAGCGATTCAAGAATTAGGATGATTTTGGCCCCAGATAAGGTGGATGAGTACAGAGTGTTGTACTGTTTTTGCATCTGAGGATTCAAGCAATCTAAGATTTAATCGGCTCGTTTCCACTCTTGGACCCATACTTCACCTCCTAAAAATAAGAAATTTAATTGGAAGTATTCTTCATGTAATTAAAACTATCCTGT